>NZ_RZRY01001300.1:0-946 GCF_003998035.1 Mesorhizobium sp. M2A.F.Ca.ET.039.01.1.1
GGGTCGGGCGGCAGCGTGCCCAGCCCGTTGCCCTGGTAGCTCATCGCCATGCCGGTGCCGACGATCTCGGAACCATCATCGGACGGGCCGCGAGGCTTTTGCCAGATCGGGTCGGCCGCGGCGGCCTTGAGCATTTCCTCGAGGCGCTCGGACGGCGCGACCACCTGGCCGAGATAACCCCGCGTGCCAGGCTTGCGCATATTCCTGCGGCGGATTTCCAAGACATCGAGTCCGCATTCCGCCGCCAGCCGGTCCATCTGGCATTCGACCGCGAAAGCCATCTGGTTGGCGCCGAAGCCACGGAAGGCGCCGCAGACCCCGTTGTTGGTATAGGCGAGCCTGCCCGACGTGCGAACATTCCGAACCACATAGGGCCCGCAGGCGTGTTCGAGCGCAGTTTCCAGGACCGCGGGCCCAAGCGAGGCGTAGGCGCCGGCGTCGGAGATCACATCCACCCATTGGGCAAGCAGCAAGCCGTCCGCATCGCAGGCCGTGCGCATGCGGATATTCATCGCGTTGCGCTTGGCGCCGGCAAGGACGGATTCGGCGCGGTCGAGTTGCAGGCGCACCGGCCGACCGGTCCTGAGGGCGAGCAAGGCGAGCGCCGGCTGCACGGTCAGCTCGTCCTTGCCGCCGAACGCGCCTCCCGTCGGACTGGTCACGACCCGGATCTTCTCCTCCGGCAGGCCGAGGACGCGCGAAAGCTGCAGCCGGTCGCGCAGGCCGTACTGGCCGCCGGCACAGACGTTCAGCGTTCCATCCGAATCTACGAGGGCATGGCCGCCTTCGGTCTCCATGAAACCGTGCATCTGGCGCGGCGTTTCGTAGACGGCCTCGACGACGTGGGCGGCGCGGGCAAAACCCTCGGCGATGTCGCCGCGTTCGAAGCCGAGGGAGGTTTGCAAATTGCCCGCCGAGTGCACGGGCTCGGCGTCGGGTGAAAGCG
>NZ_RZRY01001301.1:0-945 GCF_003998035.1 Mesorhizobium sp. M2A.F.Ca.ET.039.01.1.1
CGCCGTAACTTGTCGTCAGAACCTTGTTTTCCGTCGCGATCTGCGCAACGGCTTGCCGAGAAGCCGGCGTGAAGGTTTGCAGAATGAAGTTGACCTTGTCGTCCAGGATTGCGCGCCGGAAAGCAGTCAGTTCATCGCCGGCCGTGTAGCAGTTATTGTCATACGTAGTTACCTTGATCTGGTGTTTCTTACCTGTTGTGTCAGCAATGCCGCCATTTGCGTTGAATTCTTCGGCCCAGATCTGCACGCCGCGGGTGATTGGCACGCCCCATTGAGCGCATTCACCGGCCTGAGGCTGGACGACGCCGACATTGATGGTTTCTTGTGCACTCGCGTATCCTGTAAGCCCGCAGGCGAAGACGCCAGCGACAATTACTTTTGTCATCAAGTCCATTTTATTCTCCCTAGTTTCGGTTCCCCAAGATGAGCTATCTGAGTATTTCGGTGTTGCCGCACACCCCCAGCGATTGCCCGGAGATCGATCGACCGGCGTCAGACGAGACGAAGATCGCCAGGTCAGCGATCTCCTCTGGCTCGATCATTCGTCCCAAAGACATCGTTGCCACTTCTTCGGCCTCGATTTCCGCGAGTCGCCGTCCGGTCGCCTTGGCTCTGGCGGCCATTACGCGTTCCATCCGCGGCCCGCGGACAGACCCTGGAAGAATGGCGTTGACCCGTATTCCGAACTTGCCGACTTCCATCGCCAGGGATTGCGTCAATCCGATCACGGCCCATTTTGCGGCTGCGTATGGCGTGCGCATCGGCATGCCGAGACGACCCGCTGCCGAAGACATGTTCAATATCACCCCTGAATGCTGAGCCTTCATCCCAGCCATAACACCTCGAATGAACAGGTACTGGGCCGTAAGATTTACATCGACGGTCCTGCCCCATTCTTCTGGTGAGATATGTTCGATAGGAGCCGTCGGTCCCGCGATTCCGGCG
>NZ_RZRY01001302.1:0-940 GCF_003998035.1 Mesorhizobium sp. M2A.F.Ca.ET.039.01.1.1
GCGCTGCCCCTCATCCGCCTGCCGGCACCTTCTCCCCGTATAGTGACGGGGAGAAGAGGCTGGCCGCAAACTTGGCGCCGTTCCTGCTACGTTGGCGATTGGCGAAATCGTCGATGCGGCGCTCCTTCTCCCCGTCACTATACGGGGAGAAGTGCCCGGCAGGGCGATGAGGGGCAGCGCCGACGTGAGGTCGTTGGCGACTGCAATACAAGCTCATCAGGTCGGCGCGAGCTCGGCGTCGGGCACTTTGATGTCGGGGCATTTTCCGTCGTTATGGGCATCACCGGCGATACGGCCTTCCACGGTCCTTGCCATTGCCTGCAAGTCGATCGGCGCGCCGGCCACCCTCTCGATCGCGCCGACCACGAGATCGGGTGCGATCCAGTCCGGCTTGTGGCCGAGATTGCGGACCCAAACCAGTTCGGCCCCGGGAATGTCGCGCTCGAGGCCGACGGAGTGGATCGTCGCGTAGACCACCTTGTCGCGGTCGCCCGAGATGACGACGGTCGGCGCCTTGATCTCCCGGTAAGCGGGAGAGGCGGCCCGGACATAGTCGTGGAGCTGGGCGACATCGCGTGCGTTGGCGCGAAAGGCGGATGGCCTGAGCACCAGCGGGATCGAGGCGTTCTGGAGGTAGAAGTCCGGCAGGGTGTTGGGGGAGAAGACGCAAGCCGTCGCATCGCCGATCCGCAGCATGCCGGCCGGATAGGCGAGCGTTTCGGAAAACAGCCAGCCGACCACCGGCATGGCGGTGAGCTTGTAGTACCAGGCGGTCGCGCCGCCCGGCCAGGGATGCGTGGCCGGTGACACGAAGACGAGACCCGCTGTTTTTTCTGGATGCTGGCGGGCGAAAGCCGTGGTGATCGCGCCGCCGAAGGAATGCGCAACGACAATGGCCTTTGCAATGCCGAGGCGGTCCATCAGCGCCGCGATCGTATCG
>NZ_RZRY01001303.1:0-938 GCF_003998035.1 Mesorhizobium sp. M2A.F.Ca.ET.039.01.1.1
GGCCGCGCACGAGACAAATAGCGCATCCAATGGGCCCGTTGAGTCCAAAAGCTTCTCCAGCTCGGACTGGATACGCTCGATCGGCACACGGGCAACGTCATCATCGGTAACCAGATTCATAGGCTGCGCCAGCGAATGCGCGGCGATCACTTGGATCCCGTGAGATGCAAAATACGGCGCGAATTTATTGTGCAGAGCAGGGCCATACGGAGTAAGCAACGCGATTCGTTTGATGTTGAACCGTTGCATCATCGTGACTGCTGCTATTGCGGGCGACGTATAGTGAAGGCCGCTCCGCGCGGAACTAAGATGATTGAGAAGCATCTCATTTCCAAGCGCAATAGTCGCGGAGGTGCACGCAAACGCGATCACGTCCACCAAATCACCGGGCGGTAACGTTGCGAGCAAAATGGGCCAATCAGGTATAGGGATAAAGCCTCCTGTTTGATGATCGGCCTCATCATAAGAGGTGCGAGTTGTAAAAACTCTTACCGGGTAACTCGCCATCTCCGCCTTAAAAGCGTGCTCTCCCACTGGATCCGTAGAGAGCGTTATCAAGCCTATACCTTTCATCGCCTCGTAACCTCAATTAGCCCAGACAACTACGATCTCCCTCAGCTGGCGCTGGGCTCAGATTTGGAAGATTTGCCGTGGCGCACTGGTCAACACTTCCGCTCCCGTGTCGGTCACCCGAAAAGTCTCGCTGATAACGTACCCAAAATCCTCATCGATCCAGTTCCCCAGCATTAGATGAAACGTCATGTTGGCCTTCAGTTCAGTCATATCGCCGTCTTTGAGACTGGCGGTTGGCTCCAGCCAGCCAGCCAATACCGTGAGCGTAGCCGCAGCGTGACTCCTTTCTGAATCCCTCCTTCTCAATTGTACGGTAGAATGCGTTGGCGACATCGCTGCACGTACATCCTGGCCGGATCGTCTCA
>NZ_RZRY01001304.1:0-937 GCF_003998035.1 Mesorhizobium sp. M2A.F.Ca.ET.039.01.1.1
CCATCATGTTGATGCCGTCCATCGCCCTGGCGCGGCCAATCGCGGTGCAATGGAAGGAGAGGTCGCTCAGCGTCAGATTGGCGTGATAGGTGTCGAGATGGCGCGAATTCGCCGGCAGCTCGATCGGCGCCACCACTTGGTTGCCGATGATGTGGATGGCGTTGAAGTGGTGCGCCAGCCGGATGAAGTTCTGATAGTCGGGCAGGTTGCCTGGACGCCGGCCGTTAATGCGGTCATGCACATTGGGCGGACCGGCGACTAGACCGAAGACCAGTGAATTGCCGCCGAAATGGAGCTGCTTTTCGGGATTGCGGCTGGTCAGCGTGAAGGAGGAGGGAACGTTGCGCAGCGCCTCGGCGACGATGCTCTCGTCGATGCGGATGGTGTTGCTCTCGCGATCGACGGTGGCGCCAGCCTTGGAGAACAGGTCCATCACCTTTTCGCTCATGACGCGGATGCCGAGTTCCGACAGGATGCGCATCGATGTCTTGTGCAACTGCTCCATGCGCTCCTCGTCGAGAAGCTGCATGGGCGGGTAGGGATTTTTCACGCTCTGCCACGGCAGTTGCGCGATGCCGCCGCCGCTGCGTCCGAGCTTCGATCGGCGACCGCCGCCGCGCCTGTCCTGTGACATCGGATTATTTCCTCCCGATCCTCTTTCTTCGCAATTCCGGACGGAAAACCGTTCACACTTTTCCTGGAATTGCTTTCAATAGCCGCGTTCCGGATTGACCACATTCTCCAGCGGCTCACCTTTGCGGTAGCGCGCCAGATTGTCGGCGAACATGTGCAACGACTTGATGTCCCAGCCGTCATAGACCGCCGCGCAATGCGGCGTGATGACGACGTTTTCGTAACCCCAGAGCGGGTGCTCGGCCGGCAGCGGTTCGGTCGCGAAAACGTCGAGCGCCGCGCCCTTGATCCGCTTGTTGTCGAG
>NZ_RZRY01001305.1:0-937 GCF_003998035.1 Mesorhizobium sp. M2A.F.Ca.ET.039.01.1.1
GACAGATTCCGGTGTCGCTGCGGCCGGGAATGTCGAGGGCCATATCCGCCGTCACCGGCTTCTGCCCGAAGTCGGGCCCGGATGCTTCAGCGGCCGTCGAACGGGCGGATCGCGACTGCGGCTCGGCGGAACTGCCGACCGGCGCGCGCTTGCCAATGCGCAGTTGCAGCTTCAGTGCCTCGTGCTCGCCGGCGCCCTCTCCATCGGCAGCCGAACCGTTCCCGCCCGCGCCCGACGATTGCGCGAAGTGCTTCATGTCGCTCAACGCCATCAGCAACGGCAAGCGGTCCTGCAGCGGCACGGAATCGTTGGCTTGGGCCGTGGCATCCTTGTCGGTCGTCGGCTTCGCCTCATCGGCCCGGGCGGCCGCGGCCCTCGTGGACTTTCCCGCGGCTTTCTGCGAGCCGGTTTTCCCTTGCGGATCCTGGTCAGGCTCCTGCTTGCCGTTGTCGGCCGCCGAGCGCTTTGCCAGATGAGCGCCCGGCAATACGGTCGCGTGCTTGTCCTGCGGCCGATCGGGCTTTTCCGTCTCGCGCACCATCTCGCCGAAACTCTGATCCTTGTCCTTGTCGCCGGCGGCGTGCTGCCGGGGCTGGGCCGAAGCGAAGCCCGGCAGGGTCTGGTTGACGCTGGTCATTTGGGGGCTGCTCCGAGGAGTTGGTCGATCTGGTCGAGCTGCCGGCGCGTGCTGGCCACCGCGGCGTCGATGGGGTCTTCCGCCTTCGAGGCCGTCGGTGCGGAGGCCTGGACCACTGGCGCGGCGTCAGCTTGCATGGGAGCGGCGGCCGGCGTTTCATCCGCTGTTCGCGCCAGTGGCTCGGCAGACGGCGGCGAAGCCGCGGGCCGAGTGTCCTTCGCCGGATCGCCCGACGCGACCGGCGGATCGCTTGACGCGACCGCTGGCTGGTCGGGCATCGCTCCTTCCACCGGCGGCAGG
>NZ_RZRY01001306.1:0-937 GCF_003998035.1 Mesorhizobium sp. M2A.F.Ca.ET.039.01.1.1
CTTCTGGATCTACAGCAGCAGATGGGCATCGCCTTCGTCTTCATCTCGCATGACCTCGGCGTCGTGGAGCATATCGCGAAACGCGTCGCCGTCATGTATCTGGGGCGGATCGTGGAGCTCGCGCCGAGCGAGGAGCTTTTCGCCAAGCCGGTCCACCCCTACACCGAGGCGCTGATCGCGGCAGCTCCGGTGCCGGATCCAACGCGAGTTCGGTTGGCAGCACCGGTGGAGGGCGAAGTGCCCAGCCCGATCGACCCGCCGAGCGGGTGCGCATTTCATCCGCGCTGTCCGCTCGCCGTCGATCGCTGCCGCATCGAAGTGCCACCTTTGATGCCGATGGAAGACGGGCGCATCGTGGCCTGCCATGTACGCGCCCCGGGGGTACCGGAAGGGCCGGCGAGGGCCTTGCGGTAGCGGAATCTTCGCAACCTTTCACCGGTTGGCGGCGCGACGGGGCGAGACCAGAATAGGCCAGGCCGTTTATGCTGCGAGCAGCTTGAGAAGCATTTCACCGGTGGCGAGTTCAGGGGTCGAGGTTAAAGACCCCCAACCCTTGCCCGCTTCGGCATTCCGCCCCTCAGCGTGCGCTCAGCGCAGCGCGGATCGCAAGCAGCGCCGCTCGATCGTCAATCCAACGTGGATCGCCGGTGTCGCCGTCGGGAAAGGCGGACAGCTTTACGGCCGCAAACTCAGCGTTGGCATCGACATAAATGGTCTGTCCGCCAACGCCACGCGCCCAAATGGTACGACAGCGGGTATCCTCGATCCACCACTGATTATGATAGGCACCGAAAGGTAACTGTTTACGGTCGTCACCATGGAGCTCGACCCCACCGTTCCGCGTTTCTTCTATCCAGCTCTGCGGAACGATTTGGCGCCCGCCCCAGGCACCGCCCTCAACCAGCAACTGGGCGAACCGCCCTAGGTCGCGCAGCGT
>NZ_RZRY01001307.1:0-933 GCF_003998035.1 Mesorhizobium sp. M2A.F.Ca.ET.039.01.1.1
GCGAAGGCGATCCTGGTGCCGGCTGGAACCAGCACCTGGGTCTCGGCGCGACGCCGCGCGGCGAGGAAGTCGCGGCTGTCGATCACCGCCGCCGTCATCGCCTGATGGGAGACCTTGGAGCCGGTGCGCGGCCGCCACGCCGAGCCGGTCTGTGCTTCGTAGAGGTCGGCCGCCTCGTCGCGCATGATTTCCAGCACATTGCGGCGCTCGATATAGGTGATGCCTTCGGCCGTGAGCCGTTCCAGCTCCACGGACTTCACCTCCGAGCCATCCTGCTCGCCTTGGCTCGACCGCTGCGCCTCCTCGTTGCGGTCGAGGCTACGGGCGACGCGTTCGGCCGCGCGATGGAAGACGTTGGTGAAGGACCAGAGCAGGTCGTCGAGGTCGGGTTCGAGCCTGGTTTCGCCGAGCATGCCGGCGAAGGTCTCGACGATCCCGGCGAGGCCGGCCCGGATCACGCTCTCGTCGGGGAGCGGACGGGGATCAGGCTCGTCCTGATGTGGATGATGGCCGTACATCTGCAGTTCGAGGATGACGCGGTCGGTCGGCGAGGAGGCGTGGTAGGGCTCGTAGGCGTCGTCAAAGGGAAGCGCGTAGGTCATGGCTGTCTCCATCGGTTGTGGCCGCGCTCATCGCGGCCTGACAGCGCATCCCGGCCGCGCCCCGGGAGCGGCCGCACCGAAGGCCGGAGCGAAGCGGAGGACGGCGCAGCCGTTGCGGCCGTGACCGGGGGGTGGCAGGGATCGCCTCTCAGGCAGGCCGTGGGCGCGGCCTCTGCGATGGACGCTCTCGCCATGGCTGCGAGATTTCCGGTGACGCCGCCCCTGCCCGCCTGTAGCCCCTTGACCGGTCATCCCGACGTCAGGAACTGAAGGGCATCTTCCGGGGCGAGTTGATCGCTGAGCCACGCCGCGAGACTGGACGGGCCGAGAT
>NZ_RZRY01001308.1:0-931 GCF_003998035.1 Mesorhizobium sp. M2A.F.Ca.ET.039.01.1.1
CGCTTTTTCCCCGCGAATAATAGCTAGAGGATACCCGCCGGTGGATGCGAGTAAAGGTATGAGAAGCGGCAACGGTTCGTTAAGCGTAAACGTGAAGGTCTTTTCGTCTTTTTTCGAGATGTCCTTGGCTCTGGCCAGGATCAGTTTTCCACCAGCGTCCACCTGGCCCCAACGTCGTATGGAGGCCACACAGTCCGCCGCGGTGACTTGGCTGCCGTCGTGGAAGGCCAAGCCTTCACGGAGTTGGAATGTGTAGGTCTTCTTGTCCTCGGAAAGGCCCCACTTTTCTACCATTTGCGGCTGTGCTATCCCTTTGAGATTGGGTGCAAAAAGCGTGTCGTAAATCGCATAAGCATGCTGTGACGCATCTATTGAGATGACGGGATCGAACACATACAGGTTAGTAACGGCCCAACGTACCGTGCGCGCGTCCGCCGGCGTGGTCTGCGCCCGAAGGATTGTCGGCATGGATAACGCCGTTCCGGCGGCCAAACCTGTCTTGAGAATTTCGCGTCTAGTGATTGTCATGCTTCGTTCCTCTCTTTTTATAATTTGGTTAACTCCCAGTCGCCCCTACACGTTTTATGGAGCGGCGACGGAATGCCGGCGGGCGGTGATTTCGGGACTGGCAATATCGTGTTCGGGCCAGAAGTGCGCTTTCCGGAACTCGAACTGATGTTTTCTGTAGTAACCAACGCCAGGCGTATTCACTAGCACGGGCGTAGCTAGACCGGCGAAGTTCGAAACAAAGTGGAAACCTGATTTAACGACTACGAAATCGAGATCTCCGATAACCACGTGTTGGCTTGTAAAAGCAGCTGGATCAATAGTATCCGCCGGCTTTGTGGTCAGCAGCACTTGGATGCGGTCATCCACCCTGAGGACGGCCGTTGGTCCCATGGCACTGTGGGCTCCATTGCCGACGGGTCCC
>NZ_RZRY01001309.1:0-930 GCF_003998035.1 Mesorhizobium sp. M2A.F.Ca.ET.039.01.1.1
GATCATGCACCGCTCCTATGAGGGCGAGGCCGACCCGAAGAAGGCGCTGGCGATCACCACCGGCCCCTGCGAGCTGGTGAGCTGGGATGCCGAGACCGGCGCGGAAGTAAAGCGCAAGGACAAACCCTGGTGGAAGGGCGAGTTCCATCTCGACGGCATCAAATGGGTCGATTACGGCTCCGACCCCAACGCCATGCTGTCGGCCTTCGAATCCGGCGAGATCGACACCGACCACGAAACCGCATCGGACGCCGTCTCGCAAACCGACAAGATGGGCCTGCAGAATTCCGAGATCGCCACCGGCTCGACCATCGTCGCGCGCTTCAATGTCTCCAACGCGCCCTATGACGACGTCAAGCTGCGCCGCGCCGCCCAGCTTGCCGTGGACAATGCGGCCGTGCTGAAGCTCGGCCTCGACGGGCGCGGCAAGCCCGCCGACAACCACCATGTCGGCCCCATGCATCCGGAATTCGCCGATATCGGCCCGGCCAAACGCGACGTCGACCAGGCGAAGAAGCTGATGTCGGAATGGGGCAAGGCCGACCACGAATATGAGCTGATCTCGGTCGACATCGAATGGCAAAAGAGCACCGCGGATGCGATCGCGGCGCAAATCCGCGAGGCGGGCTTCAAGATCAAGCGCACAGTGCTGCCGGCCGCGACCTTCTGGAACGACTGGAGCAAGTTCCCCTATTCCTGCACCGAATGGCTCGGCCGCCCGCTCGGCGTCCAGGTGCTAGCCTTGGCCTATAAATCGGGCGCGGCCTGGAACGAAAGCGCTTATTCGAACAAGGAGTTCGACGAGCTTCTCGACAAGGCGCTTGCGACGCCGGACGCCACGGCACGCAAAGAGATCATGGCCAAGATCGAGACCAATTTGCGCGACAGCGGCATCATCATCCAGCCCTACTGGCGCTCGGTCTACCGCAC
>NZ_RZRY01000130.1:0-12228 GCF_003998035.1 Mesorhizobium sp. M2A.F.Ca.ET.039.01.1.1
GATCTATATCGTCATGTCCGGCGAGATGATGGCGCTCTATGCCGCCAACAACATCGCCAAGGGCATCCTCAAATATGCCCATTCGGGCGGTGTGCGGCTGGGCGGGCTGATCTGCAATGAACGTCAAACCGACCGCGAACTCGATCTGGCCGAAGCACTGGCTGGCCGATTGAATTCCAAGCTCATCCACTTCGTGCCCCGCGACAACATCGTCCAACATGCCGAACTCAGGAAGATGTCGGTGATCCAGTACGCGCCGGACTCAAAGCAGGCAGGGGAATACCGCGCTCTGGCCGAGAAGATCCACGCCAATTCGGGCCAGGGTACGATCCCGACGCCGATCACCATGGAGGAGCTGGAGGAGATGCTGCTCGACTTCGGCATCATGAAGACCGACGAGCAGATGCTTGCCGAGCTTCACTCCAAGGAAGCGGCGAAGGCGGCGGCCCAGTAGTGACATTAGCGCTGCCATGAATCGGCGCGCCTTGCAGAGAACGGCGCCTATTCTTTGAGGCGTCACCCAACCTTGAAAGGGGGACTCATGAGCCGGGAATACGAGAATGACGGTGCTCTTCATGCGAAGCTTATCGAAGAGGTGCTGTCGCATTATCCCGACAAGGCGGCGAAGCGCCGCAAGAAGCACCTCAACGTCGCAAAGAGCGGCAACGAGGCTGGCGGGGAAAGCGAGGTCCTTTCCGAATGCGACGTCAAATCGAACATCAAGTCCATTCCCGGGGTGATGACGATTCGCGGCTGTGCATATGCTGGTTCGAAAGGCGTGGTGTGGGGGCCAGTCAAGGATATGGTCCATATCTCGCACGGCCCGGTCGGCTGCGGCCAATATTCTTGGTCGCAGCGCCGCAACTACTACGTCGGTACAACGGGCGTCGACACGTTCGGGACAATGCAGTTCACCTCCGATTTCCAGGAGAAGGACATCGTCTTCGGCGGCGACAAGAAGCTGGAACAGATCATTGACGAGATTGAAGTCTTGTTTCCGCTCAACAACGGCATCACCGTGCAGTCCGAATGCCCTATCGGCCTGATTGGCGATGACACCGAGGCCGTTTCTCGCAAAAAGACCAAGGAGTATGACAAGACGATCGTGCCGGTACGCTGCGAGGGCTTCCGCGGCGTCTCGCAGTCGCTTGGCCACCACATCGCCAATGATGCAATCCGGGATTGGGTCTTCGACAAAAAGGATGTCAAGTTCGAGGCCGGCCCCTACGACGTCAACGTCATCGGCGACTACAATATCGGCGGCGATGCCTGGGCCTCGCGCATACTGCTTGAGGAGATAGGGCTGCGCGTGGTTGGCAACTGGTCGGGTGACGCCACACTCGCAGAGATCGAGCGCGCCCCGAAGGCTAAGCTCAATCTTATCCACTGCTACCGGTCGATGAATTACATCTGTCGGCATATGGAGGAAAAGTATGGCGTCGCCTGGATGGAGTACAATTTCTTCGGTCCCTCCCAGATCGAAGCCTCTCTGCGCAACATAGCCAAGCATTTTGGGCCGGAAATCGAGGAGAAGACCGAAAAGGTCATTGCCAAGTACAGGCCGCTTGTTGATGCGGTCATCGCCAAGTACCTGTCGCGCCTGGAAGGAAATACCGTGATGCTCTATGTGGGCGGCCTGCGCCCCCGCCACGTCGTCACGGCCTACGAGGACCTCGGCATGGTCATCGTGGGCACCGGCTATGAATTCGCCCACAGCGACGACTATCAGCGCACCGGCCACTACGTGAAGAACGGCACGCTGATCTACGATGACGTGACCGGCTATGAGTTGGAGAAATTCATCGAAGGGATTCGCCCAAATCTGGTCGGCTCGGGAATCAAAGAAAAATACCCGGTGCAGAAGATGGGCATACCGTTCCGCCAGATGCATTCCTGGGATTATTCAGGCCCGTATCACGGCTACGATGGCTTTGCCATTTTCGCACGTGATGTGGATCTCGCCATTAACAACCCGGTCTGGGACCTATTCCACGCGCCTTGGAAAAGAAGCCGGGGCGATGAGCGGGCGATGGCTGCCGAATAAACATTTGCTTCAGCCCCAGTCTCCCACTGAGACGGTGAACTCCCGCGGCCTCTGATCCGCCGGAGCCTGGAACGTCTTGACGTCCTGAGCTGCCGTCCCGCGCAGCCAGATGCAAAAGAGGTAATCATCATGCCGCAGTCGGCTGAAAAAATTCTCGATCACGCTCCCCTGTTCCGCGAGCCGGAATACAGAAAGATGCTCGCTGAGAAGAAGCTAAACTTCGAATGTCCGCACCCCGATGAAATCATTTCCGATCAGCGCGATTTCACCCAGACGTGGGAATACCGCGAAAAGAACCTCGCCCGCAAAGCGCTTGTCGTGAACCCGGCCAAGGCCTGCCAGCCGCTGGGTGCGGTATTCGCTGCCGCCGGCTTCGAGCGAACCATGTCCTTCGTCCACGGCAGCCAAGGTTGCGTCGCCTATTACCGCTCGCACCTGTCGCGCCATTTCAAGGAGCCTGCCGCGGCGGTCTCCTCCTCAATGACCGAGGATGCGGCGGTGTTTGGCGGCCTGAAGAACATGGTCGACGGGCTCGCCAACACCTACCAGCTCTACGACCCCAAGATGATTGCCGTGTCGACGACCTGTATGGCAGAGGTCATTGGCGACGACCTGCACAGCTTCATCCAGAACGCCAAGGACGAAGATTCAGTCCCGCGCGACTTCGACGTGCCCTTTGCCCACACCCCGGCCTTCGTTGGCAGTCATGTCGACGGCTATGACAACATGGTCAAAGGCATTTTGGAGCACTTCTGGAAAGGTCAGGAGCGTACGCAAATCGAAGGAACCATCAACATCATTCCGGGCTTCGACGGCTTCTGCGTCGGCAACAACCGGGAGCTCAAGCGCCTGCTCGATGTAATGGGCGTGTCCTATACATTGATCCAGGATGCCTCTGACCAGTTCGATACGCCTTCGGACGGTGAATACCGCATGTATGACGGGGGCACGAAGATCAACGAGGTGAAGAAGGCCCTCAACGCCGAGGCAACGCTTTCGCTGCAGCATCACAACACCCGAAAGACACTGGGCTATTGCGAGGAGGTCGGGCAGGCGACGGCCTCGTTCCACTATCCGCTCGGCGTTCAGGCGACGGACGAATTCCTGATGGAGGTCGCGGCGATTTCCGGCAAGGAGATTCCCGAGGCAATTCGCCTCGAGCGCGGCCGACTGGTAGACGCCATGGCGGACAGCCAATCCTGGTTGCATGGTAAGAAATACGCCATCTACGGTGATCCCGACTTCGTTCACGCAATGGCCCGCTTTGTCATGGAGACCGGCGGCGAGCCAACCCATTGCCTCGCCACCAATGGCACCTCGGCATGGGAAGCCGATTTGAAGAAGCTGCTAGCATCCTCGCCTTTCGGCAAGGCTGCCCAGGTTTGGGCGGGCAAGGACCTGTGGGCGCTGCGCTCACTGCTCTTTACCGAGCCGGTGGACCTTTTGATCGGCAATTCCTACGGCAAGTACCTGGAGCGCGACACCGGAACACCGCTGATCCGGCTGATGTTTCCGATCTTCGATCGGCACCATCATCACCGCTTTGCGCTCTTTGGCTACCAGGGAGCGTTGCGCGTGCTGACGACGATCCTCGACAAGATCTTCGACAAACTCGATCGCGAGACGAGCGAGACGGGTGTGACGGATTATTCCTATGACCTCACGCGCTAAGAGCCGTGGCCGGCTTTTCGCCGAGGCCATTCCTTGCCCAATGGACTGGGGAGGCTGAGCAATGTCCTCCCTCAGCGCCAAAATCAAGGACGCCTTCGATGAGCCCGCCTGCGATAAGAACCGTGGCAAAGATGCCAAGGCGCGCAAGGAGGGCTGCTCGAAGTCGCTGACACCAGGGGCGGCAGCCGGCGGCTGCGCCTTTGACGGAGCCAAGATCGTCCTGCAGCCGATCACCGACGTTGCGCATCTGGTCCATGCGCCGCTCGCCTGCGAGGGCAATTCTTGGGACAACCGTGGTGCGGTTTCGTCAGGGCCGACCTTGTGGCGGACAAGCTTCACGACCGACCTCACCGAACTCGACCTTGTGATGGGGCAGGGCGAGCGGAAACTCTTCAAGGCGATCCGCGAGATCAAGCACACATACGCGCCGCCGGCGATCTTCGTCTACTCGACTTGCGTAACGGCGCTGATCGGTGACGACATCGAGGCCGTGTGCAAACGCGCCACGGAAAAGTTCGGTTTGGCCGTGGTGCCGATCAATGCGCCTGGCCTGGCAGGCTCCAAGAACCTCGGCAATAAGCTCGCCGCCGAGGCGTTGCTCGATCATGTCATCGGCACGGTCGAACCCGACGACCCCGGACCCTACGACATCAACATCCTTGGCGAATTCAACCTCTCGGGCGAATTCTGGCTTGTAAAGCCGCTCCTCGATCGGCTCGGGATCCGGGTGCGCGCCTGCATTCCCGGCGATGCGCGTTACCGCGACATTGCTTCCGCGCACCGCGCCCGGGCGGCAATGATGGTGTGCTCGACCGCGCTGATCAGTCTTGCCCGCAAGATGGAGGAGCGCTGGGACATCCCGTTCTTCGAGGGCTCCTTCTATGGCATCTCCGACACATCGCAAGCTCTTCGAAACCTTGTCAGGCTGCTGGTGAGGAAGGGCGCCGATCCGGAGATCCTCGAGCGCACAGAGACGCTGATCGCGCAGCAGGAGGCGATCGCGTGGAAGAAACTCGAATCCTACCGGCAAAGGCTCCAAGGCAAGCGCGTGCTGCTCAACACAGGCGGTGTGAAGTCCTGGTCGGTTGTCCATGCGCTGATGGAGATCGGAATCGAGATCGTCGGCACCTCGATCAAGAAATCTACGGTGCAGGACAAGGAGCGCATCAAACAAGTTCTCAAGCACGACAAGCACATGTTCGAATCCATGGCTGCGAGCGAGCTGTACGCCATGCTCTCTGAACACAGGGCCGATATCATGCTGTCGGGCGGTCGCACGCAATTCATTGCGCTCAAGGCCAAGACGCCCTGGCTCGATATCAACCAGGAGCGCCAGCATCCTTATGCCGGCTATGACGGCATGGTGGAACTCGTACGCCAGATCGACCTCGCCATTCACAATCCGATCTGGTCTCAGGTGCGCCAGCCGGCCCCGTGGGATTGCCAGCCTGAGCTGATAGGCGAATTGCCGTGCACGAGGAACGAGACCGCGTACCTGTTTGATGAATTCGCCTGCGCGACGGCACACGAGTGTTGAGGCGACCGATGGCCCGCATCCTTCCCCAGAGCAAATCGGCGGCAGTCAACCCGCTGAAGTCGTCGCAGCCGCTGGGTGCCGCCTTTGCCTTTCTTGGCGTCGACGGTGCGATGCCGCTGTTCCACGGCAGCCAAGGCTGCACAAGCTTTGCGCTCGTTCTCTTCGTGCGGCACTTCAAAGAAGCGATTCCCTTGCAGACTACGGCGATGGATGAGGTGGCGACCATCCTCGGCGCAGCCGACCATCTGGAAGAGGCGATCCTCAACCTCAAGAACCGCACGAAGCCAACGCTGATCGGGGTGTGCACGACCGCGCTGGTGGAGACGCGTGGCGAAGATTGCGCGGGTGATATTGCCAACATCATGCGGAAGCACACGCAACAGCTTGCGGGTACGGAGGTCGTGCTGGCCAACACGCCGGATTTTGACGGCGCGATCGAAGAGGGCTGGGCCAAGGCAGTCACCGCAATGATCGAAGGGATTACGCGCTCGGGCGAACGGGCGCGGCACCCGAAGAAGATCGCAATCCTGCCCGGATGCAACCTCTCTATCGCCGACATCGAGCATATGCGGGACATGGTTGAAAGCTTTGGGCTCAAGCCGGTTATTCTGCCCGACATTTCAGGCTCGCTCGACGGTACGGTTCCTGACCGCTGGGTAGCGACCACATACGGCGGCACCAGCGTCGAAGACATTCGCGAGTTGGGCACGGCCATGCAATGCATCGCCATCGGTGAGCACATGCGCCGCCCGGCGAAAGCGCTGCACGGGTTGACCGGCGTGCCTTACGTGTTGTTCCAGTCACTGACTGGGCTGCAGGACACGGACCGCTTCGTGTCGCTGCTGTCTGCGATTTCGGGCGCGGCGGTACCGGCCCGCGTGCGCCGGCGCCGGGCGCAATTGCAGGACGCGATGCTCGACGGACATTTCCATTTCGGCGGCAAGAAAATTGCCATCGCTGCCGAACCAGACCAGCTGTTCCAACTTGCGACCTTCTTTGCTGGCCTCGGCTCCGAGATAGCCGCGGCCGTCACAACGACCGACAGGTCTAAAATTCTCGAGAAAGTCCCGGCGGTTTCGGTTCAGATCGGCGATCTCGGCGATCTGGAAAGTCTTGCCGTCGGTGCTGACCTGCTTGTCACGCATTCGCACGGGCGCCAAGCATCGGAGCGGCTCCGAATTCCGCTCATGCGCATCGGGTTCCCGGTCTTCGATCGACTAGGCAGCCAGCACAAGCTCGCAATTCTCTATCAGGGCACCCGCGACATGATCTTCGAGGTCGCCAGCATCTTCCAGGCCAACCAACACGCGCCCACTCCTGAGGCGCTTGATCCACTCCGTAATCGAGAAATATCACGATGAACGCTGTTCGCCGCCTCTCGCTGGTCAGTAGTGAGGTTTTCGCCCCGATGCCTGAACGACGTAAGGGCGCATTGCGCGTTGCGATCGCCACTCAGGACATGCAGGACCTCAACGCCCATTTCGGGTCGGCCAGGCGCTTTGCTGTCTACGACGTGACGCGCGAGGAATGGAATCTCGTAGAAGCCGTGGCCTTCGATGACGTGTCCGATGAAAGCGGGGAGCATCGGGCCGAGCGCGATGATCGCATCACGCCAAAGGTGGATGCGCTCAAGGGCTGTCAGATCCTGTTTTGTCTGGCAATTGGCGGCCCTTCGGCAGCCAAGCTTGTCGCGGCAAAAATCCACCCGATCAAAGTGGCGGAGCCCCAATCGATCCCACAGGTGCTCTTGCGCACGCAGATGATGCTCAGGACGTGTCCTCCGCCTTGGCTGCGCAAGGTGCTGGCGCGAGCGGGCATTGCCGAAAAGAAACCGTCCTTCGAGGACGAGGACTGAAAAGAGGAGGACGCCAATGCCTGACCCCGCAATCCCCCCAGCTGTCGCCGAAGACGAGGCGGCTCTTTGCACCCCGTTCGTCAAATGCCTCGTGCGGCTGATCCGTTCTCAGGATTCCTATGGCTCGTGGGAACGCAAAGCGGACGCTGAGCTGCTGGGCGACTTCATCATTACCAAGGAACAGCGCCGAGGGATCCCAATCATCGGAGATCCCGATCCCGACGTGCTGTGGAGGCTCGACAAGTACTACGCCGCCATCGGGCTTGCGATCGAGGAGCGCTGCGGCCTTATGGCATCGCCGATGATCCAGGTGAGCCATGAGGGTTTTGGTCGGGTGCTTTTCACGACCGGACGGCTGGTCGTTTTGTCCAAAACGCTGCGCGATGTCCACCGGTTTGGCTTCGAGACGCTCCTGAAGCTCGCCACGGCCGGTACGAAGCTGGTCGACGATGCGATTTCAGTCATCGAAACCTTTCCCCACGTGGCGCTGGCATGATGGGCGCGATTTTCGAGAAAGGCCATCATGACGGACCCGAGAAACTATGTTGGCCAGTCCCCTCGATCCAGGGACTCGAGGCCGACCAGGTTGTTGGGGTATCGCCGATGAAGAAGCCGCTGGTCCTGATCTGCTCGCAAGATGCCGAGTTCTATCTGCTCTACAGCCACATACTGGAGGTTGACGGTTTCAGCAGTGAGACGGCAGACGGCGCGAAGGCTGCGCTGGCCTTGGCCGAACAACGGGAGCTTCAGGCCGTAGTGCTGGATTGCGACCCAGCCAGCATAAACGGGTCCGCAATTTGCGCCCACCTCAAGCGGGAACCGCGCACCACCGACCTGCCTATCATCGCCCTGATCGCGCCTGGCGCCGAGCACCAGCACCTCGATCTCTTGAAGGCAGGCGTTGAGAGCTTTGTGCGGCCGGTGGCTCCGGCCAAGCTGCTCGACTGCCTGCGGGCGAGGCTCGGGCTGACCAAGCGTGGTCCGAACGGGGTTGAAAACGACAGTTGGATTTGTTGTGGAGGCCTGGAGATGAAGCTCGATGCCCATCGGGTTCGCGGTAATGGCCACGACATCCATCTCGGACGGATCGATTTCAACGTGCTGCGGCTTATGATTGAGGCCCCCGGCAAGGTCTTCAGCCGGGACGAGCTTATCGGGGCGGCCTGGCTGCCCAACATTCATGTCGGTGCACGCACCGTCGATGTCCATATCAGCCGAATCAGGAGGGCGCTGAAAACGGCCTTGCCCGGCAGCGTCATTCGCACCGTCAGGTCGGCCGGCTACTCGCTCGAGAAGCCGGACGACTGAAATCGGTGATCGAACGTGGTGCCGCTCTCTCTTCCTCCTGAGAGCGGTGTTGCCGCTTTGAGGCGCTCCTAACGAAGACCAGGAGAAGCAGGCAAATGGAATTTAAAAGCATATTCAGTGTGACGGGTGCTGATCATTCTGATGAGGACCTCACAACAGCTGCCGGACTGTGTGCCGAGGTCGGCGCGCACCTATCGGTACTCATTATACCGCCTCCATTGCTCTTGATGTTGTCTCCGCCCCCCGAATGGAATACAGGACGTGCACAGGCAATTGCAGTACCGAACTATCGATTTCAGCAAATCGAGAAATTTTCACAGGACGTGACCAGAATGGAAAGACGGTCCGCGGATATCCTCAAAAGGCTGAAAGCTATGTCGCTTTCCTGTGACGTTGACACCGACTATTGCGATCCGGCTAGCCTCGGTGAAGTGGCACGACAGCGGGCGCTCTGCGCTGACCTGACGATCGTTGGAGGAGACCTCCTCAACGATGAGACTCTCGGACCTCCTGTTGTCAACGGCTGCTTGTTCGATAGCGGAAAGCCGGTGCTCATCGTGCCGAAGGGCGTTAAGGCGACGCTGTCGCCTCGACGCGTGCTGGTCGGCTGGGATTCGCGTGTAGAGGCCTCGCGTGCGGTTCGGGAAGCTCTTAGTATCCTATCCGCTGCCAAGGAAGTCTGTGTCGCTATGGTC
This sequence comes from Mesorhizobium sp. M2A.F.Ca.ET.039.01.1.1, assembly GCF_003998035.1. NCBI lineage: Bacteria > Pseudomonadati > Pseudomonadota > Alphaproteobacteria > Hyphomicrobiales > Phyllobacteriaceae > Mesorhizobium > Mesorhizobium sp. M2A.F.Ca.ET.039.01.1.1. The sequence continues at coordinate 9,111 of NZ_RZRY01000130.1, forward strand.
GATCCAAAGGCGCAAAACAACGGGAAAGGCGCGCAGTCTGGAGCTGACATCGCTGCCTATCTTACTCGGCACGGTGCTCGGGTCTCCGTTGACCTGCTTAAGAGCGCCGGCAAATCGGCGGGCACAGTGCTGACCCAGCACGCGAACGACATCTGTGCTGACATGATGGTTATGGGTGCTTATGGCAGCCGTGGGCTGCGTGAGCGGATTTTCGGCGGTCCGCCGAGCTGGAGCTTTGGGAAGACCACATTGCCGCTGTTTTTGGCTCGCTGATCAGCTCCGTAGGAACACCGATCAGGTCGTAGGACCGCCAACCAGTCCGAAGTCGTCGTCGGTTACCGGTCGGATTGCGGAGACATGGCTGGATCCGCGAACATCTTGCGACGCTTGTCAGAGCCAAACCGGACGCCTCGACTGCTTCACGACGCTCTCGTGAACCAACTCGTGCGAGATCGTCCGCAACGGGCAGTAAAGACGAACGGCTGCAGCAGACCGCAGCCAAGCCACAGGGCGGGTGTACCAGGAGACCCCGCCTCGTGCGCGAACCCTGTTGGAAGGCCCCTTATCAGTACCCGGACGCGCGTCAAATCGGCGGCTGTCCCTGTCAGCCTGCGGTGTGCAAGGGCCGCTGCCGCGGAGCTTCCCCTGCCCGATCGTCGGGCGTGCGACAATGTCGGATTCCAGACGAGCTGGAACTGCGCGAACTCGTTGGTTTGACAGGTCTTTATCCGGCACGCCGCATGCATGGGAGTCTCCGAAAGCATTAAGAGCCGTTATCCATGGTTACGCCCCTCGAAAGAAAGAGCCGCTTCCGTCGTGGCAGGGAAACAGCCACTCCTGGGGTGGAGGCCGGCGCTAGAAGCCGCCGTAAGATCCGGAAGAGCCGCGCGACAGCATCACACACTTTCCTTCTGCTCTTGGGTTCGGATCACGCCGCGCCGCTGTCGATGCCGCCGACATTGAGCCCAAGACCTGGAAGGCGGCACACGCTTTTGCTGTCCTCTCAGTCGGGACCGCGGCTCAAGCATGCCTGTGAGGTTCGCATTGCTCAATGCCCGGCAATCGACGTCAACATGCCGCTGAGTTGGAAAACACTCCTAGAGGAGTAAGGATAAGTGGACCTCTTTTGTATTGGTGTGGGTGCTGGACCATCTAATTTGAGCCTTGCGTGTCAGATACAGGAAGAGATTGCGCAAGGGGCACTGTTCCTGGACCGGGAGGTCGATTTCCGAGGACATCCAGGCAGCGCTTTCGATTGCGCGGAGCTCCAGGTCGGCCACTTCCAGGATCTGGTTACTCTGGTCAATCCGCGATCAGCCTACACATTCGTAAACTACCTCCACGAGAACGGGCGTCTTTACAATTTCCTCAATGCGCAATTTCACGGGGTGCTTAGAGCCGAGTTCGCCCAATATCTCAACTGGGCGTTCCAGAAGAATCCGCTTGTCCGTGGCGGCGAGGCCGTTCGCGAAATCCGCTTTGACGGCGAGTTTCGCGTGCGGACGGACAACGCGGTCCTTGATGCAAGAAACCTCGTCATCGACATAGGCAAGCAGGCGCAAATTCCGCCTCAGTTTCATGGCTGGACTGGACCCAACCTGTTCCACTCATCTGAGTTGGCCCACATCAATCCTGAGGTGCAAAAAAAGCATGTCTGCGTTGTTGGCGGCGGACAGTCGGGAGCCGAGCTGCTACTGCACCTTGTCGGCCGGCCGAAAGAACGGCGGCCCGCGGCGATCACATGGGTCTTGACGCGCGAGATGCCTTTCGACGACCACGCGTTCACAAACGGGCTGTTCACGCCATGCTTCTCGGATCGTTTTGCTGCGATGAGCGAGGTGCATCGACAGCTGTTCCTGCGGCGTTTCGCGCTTGCCTCCGAGGGCATTTCAGAAAGCAAGTTGCGCGCGGTCTATCAGGCGCTCTACCACCACGCCTTTCTCGAGCCACACCAATGCGAGATCACATTGCGGCCAAGTTGCAACGTGTCGCGCTGCATCAATGCCGGAGCAGGGCACAGGCTCACGCTGCAACGCGGCTTGGACAACATCGGAGAAGTAACCGCCGATATCGTCATCCTGGCCACCGGGTACGAGAAACCGCTGCCGGGTTTCCTAGAACCGATCGCAGATCGCCTCGAACAGATCGGCAATGAGCTCGCCATCGGCGAGGATTTTTCGGTGTACTGGGACGGACCGCGAGACCGACGCCTTTTCGTTCAGAACGCCTGCCTTGGACAGCGCGGGCTGGCTGATCCGAACTTTGGGCTGCTGGCCTGGCGAGCGCGCCGCATCCTTGACAGCCTTCTGCGGCGCGCGCCATGCGCCAATCCCGAGCATCTAGGGTTCATCAACCGTCCCTTGACGGAGTGCTGGCCCGACCTCGGAGTCGAACAAATGGGCAGCGGGATATGATTCGTCGATATTGATGATCGGCGGTGGCATTCAGGAAAGATTTCCGCCTCTGGCGGCAAAAGCGGGACGAGCAATATTCCTACGGCGTCAGATCGCTCTGCTCGCGCTTGAGCAAGGTAGCGTCGCGCGACTCCTGCTTGGCGTGAAACAGCAAAGGGCATTCAATCACGATGCAGCTTTACGTGCTGTCGGGCTCAACGCCACGTGGATCGAGCCCAACGCCGCCGTTGGCAACCGCGACGCGAATTATGACGCCGGGCCACATGCGGCGGTGGCTGCAAGGGTACCGAGCCTCTCCCGCACTTTCGACCCCATCGCCGAAGTGCGACTACTCCAGGACGCCGAAGCCGGTCTTATCGCCAGCGGGCCAGCCAAACTCTCACCTTCCTAAACGGCAGCCGCTAAGGTGAGCCGTCGAAAGCCGACATTCAGGTTAACGTCAGCTGGCCGTGTTAGGGCTCGCTTATTCAAGGCGGTACCGGCGCTTGCCGAAGCTAAGAAGGGTTGGCATGCCCTTTGCCGTGCTTGATGTGCGGCAACACGGTGAGAGCTCCGCTGAAGCAAGCGAGAGGGAGCAATGCCCTCGAGACCGTGTCCGATTTTGACTGGAAAATATTCCGCGACAAAAGAGACGAAAGGTGTGGAATGACTTTGGACACCAAGATGGAACTGCGTATGGGGTCCCCGGCTCCTGCGCTCAAAGT
>NZ_RZRY01001310.1:0-925 GCF_003998035.1 Mesorhizobium sp. M2A.F.Ca.ET.039.01.1.1
GGTCTGATGGCGCAGCGCCCCGAAGACCTCGCCAATCCTGAAGGCGCCCGGCGCCAGCCATCGCTGCAGCTCGCCGGCCGGCCCGACAGGGCCGATGTCGATCTCGCCACGCTGCAGGCGCTCGGCGTGGAACTGACCGGGCGGGTGCGCGGCGTCGGCGACCGCGAGATCGGCTTCGCCGGCGATGTTGGGGCGCATATCGCGGCAGCCGAAGCCAAGCAGGCGCGCCTGCTCGGCCAGATCGACCGGTTCGCGGGTGTGGCGACACCATACCGGCCCGAGCCGGTGGTGATGCCGGCAGCCTCCGCGGAGCGGCTTTCGCTGACCGACGGATCGATCCGAACCATCATCTGGGCGACCGGCTATGCGCGCTCGTTCGGCTGGCTGGAGCCGCTGGCGCTCGGCGGCGATGGCGAGCTCGCGCATCAGGGCGGCGTCACCAGCGTGCCCGGCCTCTACGCGCTCGGCTTCCGCTTCCTGCGCAAGCGCGATTCCAACTTCATCGGCGGCGTCGGGGCGGATGCCGAGGCGATCGCCTCCGAAATCTCCCGTCATCTCGGCCGAAACGGCCGCAAGGCCGCCTGAGGACGACGACCATGGCAATCAATCCCATCTCCCTCATGACCTCCCCCAGGCGCGGCCATTACGATGCGATCGTCGTTGGCGCTCGTTGCGCGGGCGCCGCGACCGCGATGCTGCTCGCCCGCGCGGGCCTCAATGTGCTGGCGATCGACCGCAAGCCCTATGGCTCGGACACGCTGTCGACACATGCGCTGATGCGGCCAGCGGTGCTGCAATTGTGGCGCTGGGGCCTGCTCGAGCCGTTGCTCAAGGCCGGGACGCCGCTGATCGAGACGACGACGTTCCACTATGGCGACGACGAGATCACCATCCCGCTTGCCTCCGGTTCGGATCTACCCGGCCT
>NZ_RZRY01001311.1:0-923 GCF_003998035.1 Mesorhizobium sp. M2A.F.Ca.ET.039.01.1.1
GTGTCGATTACGGCGAGCCAGTCGGCCAGCCGCTGGTCCTCGTCCCAGTCGAGGTCATAGATCAGCGGCCCGAGACTGTTCGGCAAGGCCTCCCGCGCGTTTGCCCCCTGCCCTGCCATGTCGACGTCCGGGCTGTCCGCTGCGCGCGGCGCGAACTTTTCGCCCGCCAGCAGCCGGCTGGAGCGGGCCAGCACGGCATCGATCTCGGCCAGTTCCTCGGCAAGAGCGTCCTCCTGGTCCGTGTCTTCAGCAAGGCTTTCGCCGGCGTCGTCGTCCGCCCTGGCGGCCGCCGTCGCGGCATCGGGTTCGGAGCCAGCCCGCCCCGCGCTTGCCACGTTGCCGCCGCCCTGCCCTTCGCGGCCGCGCAACGCCACAAGGCCGGGGCGCGACAGCGGCCAGTCCGGTGAATGCAAAAGAATGCGGCGGCGGGCACGCAGCACGGCATGCGCCCGGGTGAGCTCGTGGGTCGGGGTGCGGATGTCCATGTGGGAGTCGTGCAGGACGAGGTCTTCGACATGGACGAGCTCGCCGTCGAGCCACAGCGCCGCGGCCGCGTCGGCAAAATGCTGGCGTTGGATAAAGCCGTCTCCGACCGGGCTTTTGAGCACGCGCTCGTCGAGCCGGGCCAAAAGGTCTTCGGCTGTCGCTTTTACTTCCCGATTTCAAACAGGGAAAAGTCAGGTGTTGTTTAGGTTTAGGCGCTACGACAGCCCCGATTTTTCGCTAACGATTTCACTGACTGCTCGATTTGCCGCACCGATTGCACAACCGCAAAGCCGCGCCCGGCACGTCGCATTCCGACGAAGCATGGTCGGCGGCACGTCGTCTCGCTCGCGAGCTCGACAGGATTCTCGACGGTTCGGGGCCAAGACGCGCGGCAATCAACCGGGCCGCGGCCGAGCTGCGCCTCTCGACCCGCCAAG
>NZ_RZRY01001312.1:0-923 GCF_003998035.1 Mesorhizobium sp. M2A.F.Ca.ET.039.01.1.1
GACGAGCGCCTGGCCCACTCGAGCGTTCGCGACGGCTGGATCGAACGCCAGAACTTTGCCGACGCCGCGGGCGCGCTCTGGCTGGAAGGCGAGCTCGTTCATGTCGAGGACCTGGTTCTGCATGATGCCCACATGGATATCCGCGCGCCGACCCACGAGCTCACGCGCGCGCACGCGGTCCTTCGCGCCAGACGGCAAATCATTGCCCGCGCGCCTGACTGGGCGCTCGGCCGCGATGGTCTTCGTCACCTCACCGGTCGTGGCATGGAGATGGCGGCCGAAAGTGGTCGGGAAGGGGAGGGAATTTCTGTGCCAGCACCTGGCGCTGACGAGCCGATCGACACGGACGAGCCGGATCCGTTAGCGCAAGAGTTAGCGGCAATCGACGCGGTGCTCGAACGGACCACCAAGGTGCTGGACGGTGGGGCGGTGCAAGCCCGAAAAGAGACGGTCTCGCAGCCTGCTCGCCCAGCGCTTGTCTACGATCTCGACTGGGATGAGGATGCGCGCCTGGCTGAATGGCAGGAGGTGCTCGCGGGCACACGGGAGCTGCCAGCCGTCCTGCGCGCGGCGATCCTGCTTGATGCCTGGTCCGAGATTGAGGTGCTGCAGCATGCCGCCTGGCTCGGGCCGCTGCTCGTGGCCGCGCTGCTGCGGCAAGAAGGGCTCGCCGCGGGCCATCTCGCGTGCCTGCATCTCGGCGCCAAGAACATTCCGAGGGAGCGGCGGCGGGCGCGGAGTCGAAGCGACCGATTGTTCGCGTTTGTCGACGCCATCCGGGAAGCAGCGCTGACTGGATTGAAGGAGCACGATCGGCTGATGCTGGCGAAAAGCCAGATGGAACGGCGGCTGCGTGAGCGTCGTGTCAGTTCGAAATTGCCGTATCTGGTCGAGCTCGTCCTGTCGCGTCCGCTCGTCTCCAC
>NZ_RZRY01001313.1:0-919 GCF_003998035.1 Mesorhizobium sp. M2A.F.Ca.ET.039.01.1.1
GCATTGAGCGCCTGCATGGCGTCGATCAGCACGATCTGGAACGCGCCGTCACCGAGATCCTGTCCTGCTTCCGGCCCGGACGCGGCAACTTCCTCACCGATTTCTTCTCGCGCCGCATCGACCGCATCCTGGTCGCCGCGACCAAGGCGGACCATCTGCACCACGAAAGCCACGACCGGCTGCAGGCGATCGTGCGCCGGCTGACCGACCGAGCCGTGGCGCGGGCGAATTTCAGCGGCGCCGCCGTCGATGTCGTTGCCATGGCCGCGGTCCGCTCGACCCGCGAGGGCACGGTGAAGCAAGGCCGCGAGACGCTGCCGGTGATCATCGGCACGCCGCTGAAGGGCGAGACGATCAACGGCGAGACCTTCGACGGAAAGACCGAGACCGCCATATTCCCGGGCGATTTGCCGGAAAAGGTCGATGCCGTGTTCGACAGGTCCGCATCATCGCTCGACAGCGCCGAGCCGGCGATCCGCTTCGTGCGTTTCCGCCCACCGAAGCTCGAGCGTACCGCCGAAGGCGTCACGCTGTCCTTGCCGCATATCCGGCTCGACCGCGCGCTGCAGTTCCTGATCGGAGATCATCTGGCATGACCGCGCCCCGCAAACCGGCGGCCTTCCGCATCGAGCCCGAGACCGAGCCGAAGTCGCAAGTCAGCCGCGTCGCCGCGGAGCAGCCGGCGCGCAGGCCGCGCGCCGCGCGGGCCGACGTGGCGGTCGTGATCCCCTCGGAGGTCGACGTTTTCGACGAGCCGGATATCGAGGCCCCGCCCCCGCCACCGGCGACAGCGCCGCGAAAGCGTTCGCTGCTGGCGCGGCTGTTCTTCGGCGCACTCGGCGTGCTCGTCTCGCTGGCGGTCGGCCTGTGGGCGGACCAGCTGATCCGCGACCTGTTCGCGCGCGCCGAATGGCTGGGC
>NZ_RZRY01001314.1:0-918 GCF_003998035.1 Mesorhizobium sp. M2A.F.Ca.ET.039.01.1.1
CTGATCGATGGCGGCCAGGGCCAGATGACGGCGGTGCGCCAGATCCTTGCCGATCTCGGCGTCGAGGATCGGGTTGTCGCCATCGGCATCGCCAAGGGCCCGGACCGCGATGCCGGCCGCGAGCGCTTCTTCGTCAAGGGCAGGGAAAGCTTCATGTTGCCGGTGCGCGACCCGGTGCTCTATTTCGTCCAGCGCCTGCGCGACGAGGTGCACCGCTTCGCCATCGGCTCGCATCGCGCGCGGCGCAAGAAGGAGATGGTGAAAAGCCCGCTCGACGAGATCGCCGGTATCGGCCCCGGCCGCAAGCGCGCCCTGCTGCTCGCCTTCGGCACCGCCAAGGCGGTCAGCCGCGCCGCGGTCGAGGACCTGGTCAAGGTCGACGGCATTTCCGAGCATGTGGCGAAGCTGGTCTACAATCATTTTCATGAGAGCTGAGGCGGTCGGGCAGGGATGTCCCGAGGGGGTACCTCACAACGCGCTTCACGCCATTTTTCCCTGTCCAATCGAATCTCGGCTGTTGACCCCCTACATTGGCTTCTGATTTGAGTACCTCTGGCGGTGGAGATTTCCCGAGACGATATGGCACAACGCGCGTTCAACCTGCCGAACATCCTCACCTACGCCCGCATCGTCGCGGTGCCGCTGGTCGTGCTGTGCTTTTTTCTCGAAGGACATCTGAAGTCGTCCGACTTCGCCCGCTGGTCGGCGCTGGTCATTTTCCTGCTCGCCTCGATCACCGATTACTTTGACGGCTATTTCGCGCGCGCCTGGCAGCAGACTTCCAACATCGGCAAGATGCTCGATCCGATAGCCGACAAATTGCTGGTCGCCACCTGTCTGCTCCTGCTTGCCGCCGACACAGACCGCCACGCCGGCATCGCCGGCTGGTCGCTCTGGGCGGCGATCATCATCCTGTGC
>NZ_RZRY01001315.1:0-917 GCF_003998035.1 Mesorhizobium sp. M2A.F.Ca.ET.039.01.1.1
GTTCCAACGCGACATTGACCAAGATCCCGAAATTCGTCCTTACCCGCGGCTTCGATTTCGGCTTCGCCATCGGGCTGTCGGCCAAGGACATTCGCCTTTGTCTCGAGGAGAGCGACGCGCTGGGCGTGCCGATGATCGTCGGCGGCGCGGTGCGGCAGTTGCTGACCGTGGCGAAGAGCGACCTCGGCGCCGATGCGGACCTGACCGAAATCATCAAGCCGATCGAGGGTTGGGCCGGCGTGACGGTCGCCAGCAAGAAGGCCCAGGCCTGACGCCGGCCGGAACGAGTCCGATGAGCGGCACTTCCCCTCAGGCGATTGCTCCGGGCCTGTCGCGCAGGCTTGCCGCGTTCGTGCGCAATTCGCAATGGAACGACGTGCCGGAGCCGGTGTGCGAGCATGCGCTGCGCGCCCTCTTCAACGGCTTCGGGACCGCGCTTGGAGGTTCGTCCGACCAGGCGATCCTGCGCCTTGCGGCGAGCCTCGCGCCCTTCTCGGCGGGGACGGCGGCGACCGTTGTCGGTCATGGCGCGAAGCGGGATGCGCCGACCGCTGCCTTTCTCAACGCCGCGTCAATGAACGTGTTCGATTTCGACGACACCCATCAAGGCACGATCATCCATCCGACCGCGCCCGTGGCCCCCGTCGTCCTTGCCCTCGCCGAACTACGGCCGGTCAGCGGGACCAAGCTTCTGCATGCCTTCGTTCTCGGCGTGGAGGTGACCTGCCGGATCGGCAACGCGATCTCGCCGGGCCACTACAATCGCGGCTGGCACATCACGTCGACCTGCGGAATCTTCGGCGCCGCGGTAGCCGCGGCGAAGCTGCTCGATCTGACCGAGGAGGAAATCCTCTGGGCCTTCGGCAATGCGTCCGCCCAGGCTTCGGGTCTCGTCGAGACACTGGGCTTCATGGCGA
>NZ_RZRY01001316.1:0-916 GCF_003998035.1 Mesorhizobium sp. M2A.F.Ca.ET.039.01.1.1
CTGCCAAGACCGCCGAGCCGCATCCGAAGCTGCCGGGCACCATCTACACCGCGGCGCAAGAAATCGAGCGGGCCGGCGGCAAGGCGCTGCCGGTGCTTTGCGACATCTGCGACGAAGCGCAGGTCGCCGAGGCGGTGGCGAAAACCGTGGAGCGGTTCGGCGGCATCGACATCTGCGTCAACAATGCCAGCGCCATCCAGCTCACCGGCACGCTGGAGACCGATATGAAGCGCTACGACCTGATGCATCAGATCAACACGCGCGGCACGTTCCTGGTCTCCAAAATGTGCATTCCGCACCTGAAGTTGGCCAAGAACCCTCACATCCTGAATCTGGCGCCGCCGCTCGACATGAAGGCCAAATGGTTCAAGAACCATGTCGCCTACACGATGGCGAAATTCGGCATGTCGATGTGCACGCTTGGCATGAGCGCCGAGTTCGCCAAGGACGGCATCGCGGTGAATTCACTTTGGCCGATCTCGACCATCGACACGGCCGCGGTGCGCAACCTTCTGGGCGGGGCGACGGTGGCGGCGATGAGCCGCTCGCCCGACATCATGGCCGACGCCGCATATGCGATCTTCATGCGCCCGTCGCGTGAGGCGACCGGCAATTTCTACATCGACGAAGAGGTGCTGCGCGCCGAAGGCGTGACGGATTTTTCGGTATACGCGCCCGGCGCCGCCGATCAGCTCGCGGGCGACTTCTTCGTTCCCGACGAGGTGTTTGCGAACTCGCAGACGAAGGTCAGAAGAATCTACTGAAGGCGCGCAGACGGCCTTAGTCCGCCGCGGCCTTCTTGCCTTTCGCCAACGCCATGACCCGGTCGATATGGGCCAGCATCAGCGCCGAAAGCACGAACGCCAGATGCATGATGGTCAGCCACATCAGTTGCTTCGCCGTGTAGGAAGGGTGG
>NZ_RZRY01001317.1:0-909 GCF_003998035.1 Mesorhizobium sp. M2A.F.Ca.ET.039.01.1.1
CCTCCAGATTGCCCTGGTCCGCCATTGTTGCAAGCGCCGAAAAGCCCAAAGCCTCAGGATTTGTCGTAGCATTTGCCGAAACGAGATCGACCTCCAATGTGGCCGGCAGGGGTGGGAGCTCGTCGGTCGCCGTTGGCGGAGGCTCGGCAGTCTCGGTTGTCGGTTCGACCGCTTGGCCCATTTGCCAGCGGACCGTCGCCTCCTGCGTCTGTTCGCTCGAGTGGCGCGCCCGGTTCTGCTCGAGCAGATTCATCAGACTTGTATGAAGACGCTCGGCACAGCCCCCGGCATCGAACCACCAGTCCGTTGACCAGACGCGAAGGATTGTCCAGCCGAGGCCGGTCAAGACCTGTTCGCGAACCTTGTCCCTGTCTCTCGCCGTTGCGCACCGATGGTAAGTCGCTCCATCGCACTCGACGCCTGCCAGATACGCGCCCGCGAGATCCGGATGCCGGATGCCGAGGTCTATCCGGAAGTCGGAAATTCCGACTTGCGGAACGACTGTCCAGCCGCGCTGCTCAAGATGATCGGCGACTGCTTCCTCGAACGGAGAATCGAAATCACCGACGGATCCAAAATTCTCGCTGGGCAAGGCGATTGGGCCTCTTTCGGCGTAGTCCAGGAATGTCTTGAGATGCTGAACCGCAATCGCCTTGCTTCGCGACGGATCTATCTGGTCGGCGGTGAAGCCGGAAAAGACGATGAGCTCCTGGCGGGCTCGTGTCACCGCGACATTGAGGCGGCGCTCGCCGCCCTCACGGTTCAGCGCCCCAAAATCCATCGCAGGCGGCCTTCCGGATGGATCCTTGTAGAACGTTATCGAGAACAGGATCACGTCCCTCTCATCGCCTTGGACGTTTTCAAGGTTCTTGACGATCGTGGGTTCAGTCCGGTCTTCGGCAAAGAACC
>NZ_RZRY01001318.1:0-904 GCF_003998035.1 Mesorhizobium sp. M2A.F.Ca.ET.039.01.1.1
CGGCAGGACAGAGAGGGGGGCCTCGCGCCACCCTCAAAAATGCATCAATCCGAAACCGGCGTGTTCTCGTCGACGTCGACGCGGAAATTGCCTTCGAGGATCTCGGCCTTTTTCTTCTCGACCAGTTCCTTCACCTCGGCGGGCAGCGTCTTGTCGAACTTGTGGTAGGGCGCCAGATACGAGCCGCCCTTGGCCATGCGCGAGAAATCGCCATAGTCCTGCGCGGTGAAGACGCCGGCCTTGACCAGCTTGATCGCCTGCTCGACCGTCGGATACATGTCCCAGACCGGGCCTGTGATCACCGTATCCGGCCCGAGGCTCGACTGGTCGGACATGTTGGAGATGGCGTAGATCTTCTTCTCCACTGCCGCCTCGATGACGCCGAAGCGCTCGGCATAGATGACGTCGACGCCGGCGTCGATCTGCGCGACGGCCGCTTCCTTGGCCTTGGGCGGATCGAAGAAGGAGCCGATGAAGGCGACCTTCTTCTTGACGTTCGGATTGACCTCCTTGGCTCCGGCGAAGAAGGCGTTGACCAGGCGGTTCACTTCCGGAATGCCCATCGCCGCGACCGCGCCGACCGTGCCGGACTTCGACATCTTTCCGGCGATCATGCCGGAGAGATAGGCCGGCTCATGGATCCAGTTGTCGAAGACGCCGAAATTCGGCTCGGCCGGGCCGGCGCCGGAGCCGAACAGCCATGCGGTTTTCGGGAACTGCTTGGCCGTGCGGCGTGATTCGCGCTCGGCGGCAAAGGCGTCGCCCAGCACCAGCTGGTAGCCACCTTGCGCATATTCGCGCATGACGCGGCTGAAGTCGGCGGTCTGCACCTTTTCCGACCATTTGTATTCGATGCCCAGTTCCTTCTCGGCCTTCTGCAGGGCGACATGGATCTGGTTGTCCC
>NZ_RZRY01001319.1:0-902 GCF_003998035.1 Mesorhizobium sp. M2A.F.Ca.ET.039.01.1.1
GTCCGGTCCATACAGTCGCCTGCGTCATCCCATGTACACGGGCGGCCTGCTCGCCTCTATCGGCTCGGTGATCGTGGTCGGCGGCCCCTTCGTCTTTCTGTTGATCCTGCTCGGGGCGATTTTCATCTGGAGGGTCGGAGCCGAGGATCGGCTTCTGGCGCGGCAATTTCCCGACGAGTTCCCCGAATATGCGCGCCGCACGAACGCGCTTATCCCGTTCGTCTGGTAGTCTGCCCGCCGCAAGAGGCGCGGCCTGTCCCTGGTACTCGACAATTGACGTTGGCCCGGTCGCCGCTTAGCACTTCACCTCCCGCAGGCGCGGGGGAGGATTCTCTGACGATGGATTTTGGCGGCGGCGACGAGATCCGCTTCGAGCGGCTGGGCAGGGCGGGCGTGGTTACATTGACCCGGCCGAAGGCGCTCAACGCCGTCACGCACAACATGGTCAAGGCGCTCGGCAAAGCGCTCGATGCCTGGGAAGAGGATCCGGGCATCGGCGTCGTCGTCGTCAAGGCCGAGGGCAGGGCGTTTTCCGCCGGCGGCGATATCCTGCACATCTACGAGGCCGGCCGCGCCGGCAGGCCGCCTGTCGACTTCTTCGCCGACGAGTATCGGTTGAACGCCCGCATTGCGCGCTTCAAGAAACCCTATGTCGCGCTGATCGACGGCATCGTCATGGGCGGCGGCGTCGGCATCTCCTTTCACGGCTCGCATCGCGTGCTGACCGAGAACGCGCAGTTCGCCATGCCGGAGGTCGGCATCGGCTTTTTCCCCGATGTTGGCGCCAGCCATTTGCTGCCGGATCTCGGCGGCTCGTTCGGCATGTATCTTGGGCTGACCGGAAACCGCATCCGCTATGGCGACGCGCTGTGGTCGGGGCTCGCCACCCACACCATCAAGGC
>NZ_RZRY01000131.1:0-12223 GCF_003998035.1 Mesorhizobium sp. M2A.F.Ca.ET.039.01.1.1
GCGCACCAGCACGAAATTCGTCCGGCTTTCCGGGACCTCGTAGCCAGCCGCCCGCAGGCCTTGCGCGAAGCGATCGCGGGTGTCGGCGGTGCGCGCCACGATGGCACGCGTATAAGCCCGGTCCTCAACGGCCGCGACGGCCATGGCAAGGCTGACCGTCGAGACTTGGTTCGAGTTTTGCATCTTGCGCACTTCGGCGGCGAGCTGGGGCGCGAACAACCCCCAGCCGACGCGCGCGCCCGCCAGCCCGTATGCCTTGGACAGACTGCGCAGGACGACGGTGTCGCCGCGTCCGGCCAGCGCGAAGATTGCCTGCGGATCCTGATCGTCGAATTCGCCATAGGCCTGGTCGATCATCAGGAGAACGTCGCCGGGAAGCGCCGCGCGCAGGCGCAGCAGCTCGGCGTTCTTGATGCGCGTGCCGGTCGGGTTGCCCGGATTGCAGACGAAGACGATGCGCGTCTGCGGCGTGAGCGCCGCCAGGATGGCGTCGATCGAGACTTCATAGCCGCGCTCCTGCGCCTTGACATAGGTCGCCCCGACACGGGCTGCCGCCGAGGCAGCAAAATTATAGGCATAGTCCGTGCCAAGCACGTCCGCGCCGGGACCGGCGAAGGCCGCAATCGTGCAGGCGATCAGCTCCATCGAACCGGCACCGCACAGGACAAGGTCACGCTCGACGCCATAGGTTTTTGCGATGGCCTCGCGCAGCAAGGTCCAGTCTGGGTCCGGATAAAGATGGCTGCGCGCCACGGCATCGCGGCCGGCCTCGATCGCCTTGGGGCTGGGCGGGAAGGCGCTCTCGTTCTGCGCCAATGTCGGGCGGCCATAGCCGCCGAAATTCGCCAGCGCGAAAGCGGACATGGCCTCGATATGGGCGGTGGCTTTCAGGGGCACGGCATGGTCCGGCGATCGGCTTGTCGGCAAGGTGTTTGAGCGGAGGCTAAGGCAGGGTGGCCGAGCCGCAAAGCAAAATTCGGCGGTGCAATGGGTAAGGGAATTTGGCCCATGCGGGGTGGGTGGCGCCGGTCCTGGCTCCGTTCCCTCAACCAGGCGGGCCAGCCAGCTTTGTGCTGCTCGGTGTTTTCGCCAGAGATGGCTACATGTCGTATCGGGGGACCATCTTCGGCGACCGCAGTTCCTGGGCCATTTTTGCCGCCTGGAAGATCGTCATAAGGACGTAGGTCGTTTCACCTTCGGTCGAGTTTATGGCCAAGACCACTCGGCCAATCTCGTCACTCATGGCGCAAGACCAATCCTTGACTGCAATCGCCCGTTTCCACGCCATGTCCCCCTGCCTTTCCTTCGCGAGGTTATTTGGCGTCGTAAAAACCAGCAATTTGGACTGAATGCCCATTGCGTTGGGCCTAACGTCGTTGGCTAACCAGCAAGCTAGTGCTCCTGAATTTCAGCAGCCCGTGGCTGAATGCAAAAGGAAGGTGCGCTGTCACTGTGATCTTGCAATTGGTTATCAAGATTGTCATCAACTCTGCGCGGCGTTCAGGGTTTCAACGCGTCGCGATTGACGGTGATGGCTTCCACCCGAAGCCTCCAGGCATATCCAACGCAGCGCTACGGAAACTTCGCTCGACTTCAGCGGTATAGGTGCCGTCGTTCTCGAAACGGTCCCAGAGAATGAAGCCGATAATGAGCGCGATGACGAACAGGGGCCAACGCATCGGACAGTCCCTCAGATGCCCGACCGATATTTTCTGCCAGGGACTCATAAATACAAGCTATTGCTAATATATAGTGACTTGGCGCGACAGCTACCTATGACCGGGAACTAGGACTGGTCGCCAGGTTGCCGGCTGGGCGAATCGCCCAAGTCTGGACTGGGGGCACGAAAATTCCATCGCCGATGTGCCCTCTGCAGGCCGATCCGCTCATCAAAAACGCGATCCATGGTGCCAACTCTCCCTTCGAGCGGTTCCGGTGTAGATCGGCACCCAGCGAAGTCGAGTTGTATAGATATGCCGCAGATCAGCCGATTTTGGCTGCTCTGAAAAACTCTGAAGATCTTGGAATTGTTGGCTCCCCGGGCCGGATTCGAACCAGCGACCAACCGGTTAACAGCCGGTTGCTCTACCACTGAGCTACCGGGGAACGGAGGCTCTGACGTGAGTGGCGCAGCCTATAGCAAACACCTTTCGGCTTTGCAAAGCAGCATTTCGCAATTTTTCTCCAGTTTTTGATGCGGCTATTTGTGCCATCGTTCGGCGCGCCCACATATGAAGGGCTTCACACCGGCATGGAACAAAGCGGCCGGTCATCGCCTTGACATGGCTCAGGCAGCGGATGGGATTGGTTTGAATGACCGCAGCGGACGATGACAACGCCCCGGCACGGAAGATTTCGATCTTAGGCCGCGAGTTCACGATGCCGCGCTCGCGCGGCTGGCGAATCGCCATCGGCATGCTGCTTACCCTTGGCGGGCTTCTGGGCTTTCTGCCGATTCTCGGCTTCTGGATGATTCCGCTCGGTCTCCTGGTTCTGTCCTATGAATTCGCCATGATCCGACGCCACCGGCGGCGTTTCATCGTCTGGTGGGAACGTCGGCGTCGACCCGACTGAGAGGCAGGGACGGCTGCACCACGGCGATACCGGAGTCGCGACAACCGATTGGTAATCACCACTTTGGCCGCTCCATGCGAAAGCATCGGGAATGACGCGCCGCCGCTTGACGACCTTTGAGCGTCAACATAATGAGTTCGCTCGGAACGCCGGGAGCATTGCGAGGCCTCGTGGCGGAGTGGTTACGCAGAGGACTGCAAATCCTTGCACCCCGGTTCGATTCCGGGCGAGGCCTCCAGATGCTTGCGGGCTCCAGCGCAATCGCGCCGGAGCGGGGTTCCAGTCGAAGTTTTAGCCGCGCGTTTGGCGCGGAGAGCGGATTGTTGGGACATGAGCGCTGATTTTTCCGAACGCCGCGTGAAGATGGTCGACGGCCAGGTCCGCACCACCGATGTCACCAGCGCGCCTCTCATCGAAGCGATGCTGAGCGTTCCGCGCGAGGCCTTTGTCGACGCCGGGCAGCGGGATCTGGCCTATATCGACGAAGACATCCGCATTTCGAACGGCGCCAATGGCAGCGGCCCACGCTACCTGATGGAGCCGTCGCCGCTCGCCAAGCTTTTGCAACTGGCCGAGATCGACGCGAGTGATTCGGTGCTCGATGTCGGCTGCGGCAGCGGCTATTCCGCCGCATTGCTGTCCAGGCTTGCCCGGTCCGTGGTGGCGCTGGAAAGCGATCCCGCGCTGGCGGAGACCGCGAAATCCACGCTGTCCAGCCTTGGCTGCGAGAATGTTACTGTGGTCACCGGGCCGCTGCCGCAGGGGCATGCCGCTAAAGCGCCCTACAACGTCATCTTCGTCGGCGGCAGCGTCGAGGAAGTGGCGCCGGCGCTGCTCGACCAGCTTGCGGAAGATGGACGCCTGGTTGCGGTCGAGGGACAAGGCAACTCTGGCGTGGCCCGGCTGTTTTTTAAAGCCGGGGGGGTTGTAACCGGAAGACGAGCCTTTAATGCGGCAATTAAGCCACTACCGGGCTTCGAACGTGCTCACGCGTTTGAATTCTGAGCGTTTTTGCCTTGCAGCGAAGGCGCTGTCATGATCGCTTGCGCCTGACAATCGTTGCTGATTTGGTTAACCGGGCGTTTCGGGAGGCCGTCAGCGGGGGAACGATAAACAACGCGGCGCCGGTCGATCCGTAAGGGTAGGCTGACGTGGCGTGGTTCCCATGTAAACGAATGAGGGAAATAAAGTGCCGCCCCGACACAAAAGAGTTTTAGCAGCGATTCTCGTTTCCGCGACAGCGCTTTCGCCGTTGGCCGCCTCCGCCGAGACCATTACGGGCGCCCTCGCCAAAGCCTACCAGTACAATTCGCAGCTCAACGCCGCGCGCGCCGGCGTGCGCGTCACCGATGAGGGTGTTGCCATCGCCAAGTCGGGCTGGCGCCCGACCGTCACTGGTTCGGCCAACATCGACTACACCAACACGCACGGATTTGGCACCAGCAGGAGACTGACGACCGGCAGCTTCGGCGTGCAGATCAACCAGACGCTGTTCGACGGCTTTCAGACCAAGAACAATGTCGCTGCCGCCGAATCGCAGGTGAAGGCTTCGGTCGAAAGCCTGCGCAACACCGAAGAGAACATCCTGTTCAACGCGGCGAGCGCCTATATGGACGTGATTCGCGACCGCCAGGTCGCGGTGCTGACCGAGCAGAACCTGCAGTTCCTGACTGAGCAGGCGCGCGCCGCCCGCTCGCGCTTCGAGGTCGGCGAGGGCACCCGTACCGACGTCGCCCAGGCCGACGCCTCGCGCGCCACGGCCGTGGCTCAGTTGAGCGCCGCCCGCGCAACGGCGCTGGCGAGCGCGGCCACCTACCACCAGATCGTCGGCGACGAGCCGGGCAAGCTGAAGGCGGCCTCGCCGCTGGGCAAGCTGTTGCCGGGCAATCTCGATTCCGCCCTGGCTGTCGCTTCCGCCGAGCATCCGGCCATCCTTGCCACGCAGCATCTCGTCGATGCGGCGGCGTTTTCGATGAAGTCGTCGGAAGGTGCGCTGCTGCCCCAGCTTTCGGCCTCCGCCGGCATCTCGGACAATTACAGCCACACCTCTCCCGGTTCCTCCAGCAGTCCCAACGGTAGCTCGACGTCCGCCAATATCGGCGCAACTCTGACCATACCGATCTATTCGGGCGGCCGGACCTCGGCGATTGTGCGGCAGAACAAGGAATCGCTCAGCGAGGCGCGCATCCAGGTCGATGTCAGCCGCGACCAGGTGCGCCAGGCCGTGGTCTCGGCCTGGACGCAATATGTCGCAGCGCGCGAAAGCGTGGATGCCAACAGGCAGGTCATCGACGCCGCGCAGCTGGCGCTGAACGGTGTCATCGAGGAGCGCAATGTCGGCCAGCGCACGACGCTCGACGTGTTGAACGCGCAGAACGCCGTCATCACCGCCAAGATCAACCAGGCAAGCTCCGAGCGCGATGTGGTGGTGGCGAGCTACGCCATCCTGTCGGCGATGGGACGGCTGTCGGTCGATCGCCTGGGCCTGGCCGTCACCAAATACAGGCCGGAAGAGCATTACAACGCCGTCAAGGACAAGTGGATCGGATTGCGCACGCCCGACGGACGCTGATTTCGGATCCAAGCTTCGATAAACGCCGCGCGTCCCATGGATGCGCGGCGTTTGTCTTTTCAGGATGACTGACCGGGCTGCGCATCGCCTGAAGCGCGTATGCGCTTTAGGTTTTTGATTTTATGCATGTCTTTATCCCGAAACCGGTTCCCACTTTCGAGAGACATGCTTTCTGTTGAAATCTCCTAATCTGTTGAAATCCAAAGAGTCCCCAGATTGGGGATTCTCGGATGGCGATCGGTCGGTTACGCTGTCTCCACTGATTCGAATTCCGGCCCGGGCAGGAACGGAATTGCGTAGTGGTCACAAGGGCGGCGGATGTGACGATGGCGACGGCAAGCAGCGCGCAGCGCGAACCTTCCATGGAAGAGATACTGGCTTCCATCCGAAGGATCATCGAGGACAGCGATACCGGTCGCAAGCAGCCGGCCGAGGCCGGTGACCTGCGCCAGGACCTGGAACCGGCCGCCGTCAACACTCCCTCCGCTGCGATACCCGCTGTCGAGGTCGACGCCTTTCGTTCCGAACTGCATGCCGATGCCGGTCCCCGCAGGCCGGCGACGCTGGCGGAGGTCCAGGCCCAGCTTGCCGCGACCGATCCAGTGCTTGCGCGCGCCGAGGCTCGCCCGGAGCCGGTGAAGGCAGCGCCGGCGACCCCGGCGGAGGCTGGTGTCAGACACGCGGTCGAGCCGAGCGCGCCGGCAGCCGCCAACAGGCCCGCCGCTGCAAATGCGCCGCAGACCGCCGAGACCATTGTCGCCGATTGGCGGCGGGAAATCGCCGCGGCCGGAGGCAGCACCGTTACGGCGAAGCCGGCTGTCCGGGCTCCGGAAGCCGCGCCGCGGGTCGAGATCGACAAGGAGGAGCCCGCGGTCGAAGCCGTTGCGCATGCCGACGCTCCCCAGTCCTCCGCGCCTGAGGCTCAGCCGTCCCGTCCCGCGATCCTTTCCGAGCACACGGGCAGGCAGGTTGCCGCCGCGTTCGGCGAGCTTTCCGATGCCTTTGCCAGCCGCGGCAAGAAGAGCTTCGATGAAATGGCCGAAGAGATGTTGCGGCCGATGCTGCAGGATTGGCTCGACAACAACCTGCCGACGCTGGTCGAAAGGCTGGTGCGCGAAGAGATCGAGCGCGTGGCGCGCGGCGCGCAGTAGCCGCCGTAACACGCAAGCTGAAAAGCGCCGCCTTCGGGCGGCGCCTTGTTCAAGGCTCTCAGGTGAGCGCGCGTTGCTCCTGCTCGGCCGACATTGCCACGGGCTGCGGCAGGCCTATCTGTGACGGTGATCGCAGCTCTCGCGGTTGACTCGGCCAAGACCTTCCGATTTACACCGGACGCTTGTTACCGACAGTCCGGACCTCCTCCATGCTTGAAAAGACCTACGACGCCAAGACCGTCGAGCCGAAGATCGCCAAAATCTGGGAAGAGGCCGACGCCTTCCGGGCCGGCGCCGGCGCGGAGGAAGGGGCGGACGCCTTCACCATCGTCATCCCGCCGCCGAACGTCACCGGCTCGCTGCATATGGGCCATGCGCTCAACAACACGCTGCAAGACATTTTGGTGCGCTTCGAGCGCATGCGCGGCAAGAACGTGCTTTGGCAGCCCGGCATGGATCACGCCGGCATCGCCACGCAGATGGTGGTCGAGCGCCAGCTCATGGAAAGGCAGATCCATCGCCGCGATCTCACGCGAGAGCAATTTATCGAGAAGGTCTGGGAGTGGAAGGCCGAATCCGGCGGCGCGATCTTCAACCAGCTGAAGCGCCTCGGCGCCTCGGCCGACTGGTCGCGCGAACGCTTCACCATGGATGAAGGCCTGTCCAAGGCGGTGCTGGAAGTCTTCGTCACGCTCTACAAGGAAGGCCTCATCTACAAGGACAAGCGCCTTGTGAACTGGGACCCCAAGCTGCTGACGGCCATTTCCGACCTCGAGGTCGAGCAGCACGAGGTCAACGGCAATCTCTGGCACTTCCGTTACCCGATCGAAGGCGAAGCGTTCGATCCGGAGAACCCGAAGACCTTCATCACGGTCGCCACGACGCGCCCCGAGACGATGCTTGGCGATACGGCGGTTGCCGTTCATCCGGGTGACGAGCGCTTCACCGATCTGGTCGGCCGCAACGTCGTGCTGCCCATCGTCGGTCGCAAGATACCGATCGTGGCGGACGAATATTCCGATCCGGAGAAGGGCTCCGGCGCGGTCAAGATCACGCCGGCGCATGATTTCAACGACTTCGAGGTCGGCAAGCGTCACAAATTGCCGGCGATCAACATCCTGACAGTCGAAGCCGCCATCAAGCTCAAGGACAACGAGGATTTCCTCGCCGGTCTCGAGGTGACGCCGGAGCGCGAGGCCGTCTGGGACGAGCTCGACGGACTCGACCGCTTCGCTGCCCGCAAGAAGGTCGTCGAGCTGATGGAAGCGGGCGGGTTCCTCGACAAGATCGAGCCGCACCGGCACACCGTGCCGCATGGCGACCGCGGCGGCGTGCCGATCGAGCCGTTCCTGACCGACCAATGGTATGTCAACGCCGCCGAGCTCGCCAAGCCGGCGATCGCCTCGGTGCGCGAGGGCCGCACGAACTTCGTGCCGAAGAACTGGGAAAAGACCTATTTCGACTGGATGGAGAACATCCAGCCCTGGTGCATTTCGCGCCAGCTCTGGTGGGGCCACCAGATCCCGGCCTGGTATGGGCCGGACGGGCATGTCTTCGTCGAGAAGACCGAGGAAGAGGCTTTGGCCGCGGCGGTCGAATATTACCTGGCGCTGGAAGGGCCGTGGAAGGCCTGGGTAGAGGACAAGCTCGAGAATTTCCAGCCGGGCGAGATCCTGACCCGCGACGAGGACGTGCTCGACACCTGGTTCTCGTCGGCGCTGTGGCCGTTCTCGACGCTCGGCTGGCCCGACCAGACGCCCGAGCTCAAGACCTATTACCAGACCGACGTGCTGGTGACCGGCTTCGACATCATCTTCTTCTGGGTCGCCCGCATGATGATGATGGGCCTGCACTTCATGGACGAGGAGCCGTTCCACACCGTCTATGTGCATGCGCTGGTGCGCGACAAGAACGGCGCCAAGATGTCGAAGTCGAAGGGCAACGTCATCGATCCGCTCGACCTGATCGACGAATATGGCGCAGATGCGCTGCGCTTCACGTTGACAGTGATGGCGGCTCAGGGGCGCGACGTGAAGCTCGATCCGGCGCGCATCGCCGGCTATCGCAATTTTGGCACCAAGCTGTGGAACGCGACGCGCTTCGCCGAGATGAACGAGGTTGCGCGCAACGACGAGTTCTGGCTGAACGACGCCAAGCTGCCGGTCAATCGCTGGATCCTGACCGAGCTGACGCGAGCGGCGCGCGCGGTCACCGAAGGCATCACCAGCTATCGTTTCAACGACGCGGCGGGCGCGGCCTATCGCTTTGTCTGGAACCTGTTCTGCGACTGGTACCTGGAGCTGTTGAAGCCGGTGTTCATGGGCACGGACGAGGCCGCCAAGGCTGAGAGCCGGGCCTGCGTCGCCTTCGTACTCGACGAGATCTACAAGCTCCTGCATCCGATGATGCCGTTCATGACCGAGGAGCTGTGGGCGCAGACCGCTGGCGAAGGCAAGGAGCGCTCCTCGCTGCTTTGCCATGCCGCCTGGCCGTCGCCCGACTTCGAGGACGAAGAGGCTGCCGCCGACATCAACTGGCTGGTCGACCTCGTCTCGGGCATCAGGTCAGTGCGGTCGGAGATGAACGTGCCGCCGGCAGCGATCGCGCCGCTGATGGTGATCGGCGCTAACACGCTGACGCAGGAGCGGCTGGAGCGTCACGCCCAGGCGATAAAGCGGCTGGCGCGCGTCGGCGATATCGCTCTGGTCGATGCGCCGCCAAAGGGCTCGGCACAGATCGTGCTCAATGAGGCGACGATCAGCCTGCCGCTCGGCAGCCTGATCGACCTCCAGGCCGAGGCTGCGCGGCTGCAGAAGGAACTGGCCAAGGTGACCGAGGAGATCGCCCGCCTGCACAAGAAGCTGTCGAACGAGAAGTTCGTCGCCAATGCGCCGGAAGAAGTGGTCGAGGCCGAGCGCGAAAAACTCGCCGAATATCGCGAGGCGCAGGAGAAGCTATCGGTGGCTTTGACAAGGGTTCGCGACGCCGGCTGAGCGGCAAGAATCGCCTCGGCGCGGAGCTGCTTTCCGGTACGTTAGCTGCCTCGAAAATAGGCGTTCCGCTACGTTAATTTTGACGTAAACGGAAAGTTTGGGCCGAATTGTTGCCATAATGTAACAATGCGGCCTGAAAGGACCTGAAATCGGCTGTTTTTGCCCCGTTTTGGGTGGTTTTCGCGGTTTTTTCGATCATTTGACCCTGGTTGGCGCGATTTGGGCGCCAATTCCGGCGCGCCTCACCATGGCAAAAATACGTGCTGTCAAGATGTACGTGTACAGCTCCTGAAAACGTTGTTGCGTCGTTAACCCGAATTGGTTCTAGCTTGAGCCACTTGTATTTCGGGGAGGGATTTCCATGAGCATTTTGCGTCTCAAAGCACTGCTGGGGGCAGGATGCTTTTCGCTTGCCATGGTCGGAGCCGCGATGCAGCCCGCGCGTGCCGGCGGCATCGAGCGCGGCGGCTATGATATCGACCTGCTGTTCGATCCGGCGCCTTTTGCGACGGAAGCCGAAGCGACCTATGTGATGCCGGATCGCAAACTCAAAAACGGGGTGGACACCAATCCGCTCGACGGGAACATCACCGCCCTCGGCAGCTCAACGAACGAAAGTGAGGACTATTGGGTACCTCGCATCGGCGCAAAGGCCCAGCTTGTCCCTGGCGTCGACTGCATGGTCGACTATTCACAGCCGTGGGGCGCCCATACATCGCCCGGTCTGTGGGCCGGCGCCCAGTCCAACATGGAAACCGACATTAAGAGCGACAGCTACGGCGCGACCTGTTCCTATAAGATGGACGCGGGTAAAGGTCAGCTTCGCTTCATCGGCGGTGTTTTCTACCAGAAGGTCTACGGCTTCAAGGAAGACTTGGTGTCGCCGCTGGTTCCCAACTTCCAGGGAACCGGCCGTGTCGATCTGACGAGCAGCGGCTGGGGCTGGCGCGCCGGCATTGCCTACGAAATCCCGGACATCGCGCTGCGCGCAAGCCTCGTTTATAACTCGAAGGTCAAGCTCGACAATATTTCGGGCACATTGGACTTGTCGAACGTTGGCGCACCGATTTTCCCGATCTACGGCTCGACGCAGTACATGCCGGATGTCGTCGAATTCAAGCTTCAGTCGGGTATAGCGCCGGGATGGCTCGCCTTCGGTTCAGTCAAGTGGGTCAACTGGAGCCTGCTGCAAAGTGTTCCGATCTGCGTCGTAGGCACTCCCTCTTCGGCATGTGTCACCGGTGATGCACTGCATTCGGGCCAAATCACGTCGCTGGACTTGATGTATCGTGACGGCTGGACCGTTTCCGGCGGCATTGGCCACAAGTTCAACGATCAGTGGAGCGCCGCCGGCCAACTGAGCTGGGATCGCGGCACCTCGCATGGCTACGGCTCGCAGACCGACACCTGGACGCTGGGCGGTGGCGTTGCCTATACGCCGCGGCCGAACATTGAACTTCGCTTGGCCGGCGCGATTGGTGTGTTGACCAGCGGCCATTCCGGGATAGTGAATGGTGAGAACGGATATCAGGCCGGCACCGAAGTCAGCTACGACTTCGGCAACGATCTCGTCACGGCGATCTCGGGTGGTCTCAAGATCAAGTTCTAAGTTCTGAAAATTCGGGAAAAAGGCCGAGCATTGCTCGGCCTTTTTTGTTGTCTAGCCGAGGGCTCAGCATAGCCTCTCGGCGCGCTATTGCAGATTCGCCGCGCAATCGCCGCCCCATTCGATTGTGACGTTTCGGCAACAGTTGCTGAACAAGCCCTGCTGTAGAAGTCAGACTGAGGGAACTGCCCATTTCCCGCCATAAACCCGGAGCACCCGAGATATGTCCCGGGATGCGTGCCAGGTTGGCGCGGCGAGGGGACCGGCCGCGGGGTGTGCGGCAAGGACGAGTATGGACGCCAAGGTAATCTCGAAGGCCAAGCTGCCCAGCCGCTACGTGACCGAAGGTCCGGCGCGGGCGCCGCATCGCTCGTATCTTTATGCCATGGGCCTGTCGGCGGCCGAGATCGCGCAGCCTTTGGTCGGCGTCGCGAGCTGCTGGAATGAAGCTGCGCCCTGCAACATCTCGCTGATGCGCCAGGCGCAGGTGGTCAAGAAGGGTGTGGCGGCCGCCAATGGCACGCCGCGCGAGTTCTGCACCATCACCGTCACCGACGGCATCGCCATGGGTCACCAAGGCATGAAGTCGTCGCTGGTGTCGCGCGAGGTGATCGCCGATTCGGTCGAGCTCACCATGCGCGGCCATTGCTATGACGCCCTTGTCGGGCTTGCCGGCTGCGACAAGTCGCTGCCCGGCATGATGATGGCGATGGTGCGCCTCAACGTGCCCTCGATCTTCATCTATGGCGGCTCGATCCTGCCCGGCAGCTATCGCGGCCGGCAGATCACCGTGCAGGATGTGTTCGAGGCGGTCGGCCAGCATTCGGTGGGCACGATCAGCGATGCCGAACTGCTTGAGATCGAGCAGGTTGCCTGTCCTTCGGCCGGTTCCTGCGGCGCCCAGTTCACCGCCAACACCATGGCCACCGTCGCCGAGGCGATCGGCCTGGCACTGCCCTACTCTTGCGGCGCGCCGGCGCCCTACGAGATGCGCGACCGCTTCAATTTCGCCTCGGGCGAAAAGGTTATGGAACTGATCGCGAAAAACATCCGGCCGCGCGACATCGTCACGCGCAAGGCGCTGGAAAATGCCGCGACCGTGGTGTCGGCCACCGGCGGCTCGACCAACGCGGCGCTGCATTTGCCGGCAATCGCGCATGAGGCCGGCATCAAGTTCGACCTCTTCGACGTGGCCGCGATCTTCGAGAAGACGCCCTATATCGCCGATCTCAAGCCGGGCGGCAAATATGTCGCCAAGGACATGTTCGAGGCCGGCGGCATTCCGCTCTTGATGAAGACGCTGCTCGATCACGGCTATCTGCACGGC
>NZ_RZRY01001320.1:0-900 GCF_003998035.1 Mesorhizobium sp. M2A.F.Ca.ET.039.01.1.1
AGGATGCGCTTGGCCAGCGCATGGATGTCCTCGGTGGTGCCGGCCCCGTTGAGGATCATGACGAATTCGTCGCCGCCGAGCCGCGCGCAGAGGTCCGACGCGCGGCAGGAATCGCGCATGCGCTGCGCCGTCACCACCAGCACATAGTCGCCGGCGGCGTGTCCGAGCGTGTCGTTGATCTGCTTGAAGCGGTCGAGATCGAACTGGACCACCGCCAGGCGCTCGCGGCGCCGGTGCGCGCCCTTGATCAGCGTATCGAAATGGTCGGTCAGGAAGGTACGGTTGTGGAGACCGGTCAAGCCGTCATGCACGGCGATGAAGGCCATGGAGTTGCGCGCGTCGACCAGCTCGCGGGTCTTGCGCAGGATGGCGTTGGACATCGGCCGGAAGATGAACAGCGCCACCAGCACGATGACGCCGAGGGTGGCGAAGAACAGCGTGCGGTGCAGGTCGAGGATGTTGCTGGATTGCGCGTCGGCGAATGCGCTGATGCGCTGGCCGAGCGCGGCATAGCCCGACAGTGTCGCATTGGCGACGGAAGCGTCGAGGCCGGCGCGTTCGCCGCCGGCCTTGTAGCCGTTCCTCTGCATGCCGAGCTGCGACTCGAAGGACGAGACCAGCCTTTCGCCATTGGCGACGAGCCCGACCGAGAAGTAATCGAGGTGGAACGGCTTGTTGAACAGCACATATTCGATCGACTTCGGATCGTTGCGTGCCGGCGACAGCGGATCGGCGCCGGTCTCCTTGAGCAGCCGGTCGTAGCTGGTTTCGAATTCGCCGGTCGCCTGCTTGAGCGCGGTGACCAGCGACGGCTGCTTGTCGCGCGAGGCAGCGCCCGTGGCGCTCGCCAGGAAGACGATGCGCTGCGACAGCGCCTTCTGCGTCGAGACGATGTCGAGC
>NZ_RZRY01001321.1:0-897 GCF_003998035.1 Mesorhizobium sp. M2A.F.Ca.ET.039.01.1.1
CCTAAGACTTGGCACCCGATTTACGGCGACCACGGCTATCTGAACAAGACAGCCGTTGTGACCTTTCCACTCACACCGAAGGTCATGCTGGCAATGAGCTGGGAGGACGAAGGCGCCAATGCCTTCGCGGGTAGGCAAGGCGTAGATAGGCTGAATAGACTGCGTGCATTGCAGGCGGATGAGTACCTTTATGCTCATCTCGATCACGAGGTCATCAGGCGTATGGCAGTCGCGACCAAAGGCTCGCGTCCACGTATGACGACTGAGGGCTTCGGACCTAAGAAGTTTGCTGCGACGACTTTACGGCGAGGTCGAGCAAATCGGCCGAGTTGAGGAAGTGCCGAGAATCATCGAACAACCCGCCTGCTTACTCTAGTGGCGCATCTCCGGAAACTTCACCTGGCCGAGGATATGCGTGGCGCCCTCCTCGATGTCGCGCACGATCGCCCGACGCGCCCGCTCGCCGTCGCCGGCCTCGATCGCCGCCACGACCTCCTCATGGTAGTCGATACCCAGAATGCCGGCGAGATCATCCTCGAAACCGATATGCAGGTTTCGCAGGAAAGGCCCGACCTGCATCCACACCGTCTCGATGAGGAAGATCATCTGTTCGTTGCCGCAATGGCGATAGACCCCGAATTTGAAGTCGTGGTTCTTGCGCAGATAGTTTTCGATGCCGCCATTGCGGGCGGCCTCGGTGAGTTCGGCGCAGTGGCGCCGGATCGCGCGCAGATTGTTGCCGTTGATGCGTTTCGTCGCGAGCTCGGTCGCGGTGCCCTCGAGGATGGTGCGCACCGCGGTCAATTGCGAGAAGCGATCGGCGGAGATCAGAGGCACCTCGACGCTGCCGTTCGGCATCGGGCTCAGCGCCCGCAGCGCTTGCAGCCGGGTGAAGGC
>NZ_RZRY01001322.1:0-896 GCF_003998035.1 Mesorhizobium sp. M2A.F.Ca.ET.039.01.1.1
AGTTTTTCGGCGCGGCGCGACAGCTCGGCCGCCAGCCGGCAGGCCTGCGCCGCCGCTTGAACCAGCCCCAGGCACAGCGCGCGCTCAAATCCGTCTTCCCCGGGTCGGCTGCGCTTGCCGCTCTCGGCGCGGAATGCCCGCCCGAAGCCCTGGGCGATGAGCAGTGGCAACGGCCGTGGCCAGCGCAGGTTTTGCGCCACCACCAGGTCGGCCAGCCACCAGGCCGTCCCAACATGGCTCTGGAGACACCGGTCGTCCCGTGTTGACCGCAAGTTGCTTGCATATATCCATCATGGCGGTTAGCAGCGGTGTTGGCGCGTCTGGCACTTTTGGCCGCTTTAGCTTTCTCGGCACTGAGTTCCCGTCCTCTGAGTGCCGTGCTGCGCTCACAAGCGGACACGCTTTCTTTTCCAGTGGATTATCACCCTGTACAGCGATTTCAGACCCTACTGGCTGATCACCTGAGGTAGCTCGGCCCGACAACCAGCGCGAACAAAGACCGCGACTGCCGAGTTTATGGCCTCACCTTTGATCAGCGCGACTGTCGTCGTCTAGCAAAGCGACTCGCAAGCCACGCCGTCGCCGTCCCAATCAAGCTTGCGACCCCATGAGCAGCTGTGCCGATACCATTGGGCTTCGTCGCACGAGCTGATTTGCGAGCAGTATCGTCGCTGCTCACACGAATATCCGCCACTTTGCGAGACAAGTTTGCGGCTGACGGTGTCGAGCGGCCGGCTCGATGGCGCGTCCACGTTAGAATGCAATGCGCGCCAATCCCAAGGTGCTTGGAAGTTACCGACCCATAGTCCGACCTTTGCCGCCTCTGCTTTTGCCTGCTGCGCTGCATAAGCGCCATGGCTGTAGCGCGGCCAATCGAGGGCTTGGCCATGCTCGAC
>NZ_RZRY01001323.1:0-896 GCF_003998035.1 Mesorhizobium sp. M2A.F.Ca.ET.039.01.1.1
CGCCGGCATAGATCACGCTTTCGATCTGGGCCTCGGACAGCAGCCCTTCATCAATGATCGCATCAGGGAGGAGAGGCCGGTACGATGGCTTCGGCGGCGCGACCGCGGCCATCGCCGCTGACTGGACCAGTGGCGTCGGATGGGGTTTGGCGCGGGGAATGTGGATCGACTGCAGCGCATAGCGCTCGTAGATCGTGTCAGTGAGGCGACCGCCCGCCTCGGGTATCCAGTCGCGCAGTTCATAGGAAAGAGGAACAGCTGATGTGCTGGCCGAGGTGGTCGGACGGACTGGCTTCGCCCGGGCGACAGGAAGAACTGGCCGCGTGCTCTTCGCGACAGCAGCCGATGCTGCGATCGGCGCAGCTCTGGCAGCCGAGCGCGCGGCCATCTGCGTGGCGGCATTCCGCAGGATTCCGTTCGACAGGGCGCCGATCGAATCCGGAAAGCCGCCCGGTATGCGTGGCGGCAGGTCGGAAATCCAGGAGAGCAGTGTCTCGACATCGGTAGCCTTGCCCGGCAAGGCCGCGAATGCGGACGGATCGGGCGCTGGCGTCTTGTCGATGATGGTCAGGCGGGTTTCCGCCGTCGTGCCGTGGCGGGCGTAGACGCGACCATCGATCGCTGCGGTGAAAACCACCCTGCCCTGCTGCTGGAGCCGCTCGAAGGCCGGCCGCCATTTGGGGTTTTTGGGAGAAAGGCCGGTGCCGGTTATGGCGACCAGGCGACCGCCGGCGCGCAGACGGGCAAAGGCCGAAGAGACATGCCGCCATGCTGCATCCGCGACATGTCCGTCCACGAAGGCGCCCACGGTGAAGGGCGGGTTCATTAGTACGACGGACGGTTCCAGCGCAGGATCGAGATGATCGTTGATATGCGCTGCATCATGGCGGGAAACC
>NZ_RZRY01001324.1:0-896 GCF_003998035.1 Mesorhizobium sp. M2A.F.Ca.ET.039.01.1.1
GCCCAGGGATTGCCGACGTTGAGCGCTTCCATCGCGCCCTTCAGCATCTCCAGCATCTTTTTCTCGACGTCCTTCTGGACGTAGAGCACGCGCAGCGCCGAGCAGCGCTGGCCGGCGCTCTGGAAGGCCGACGCGAGGATGTCGCGCACCGCCTGCTCCGGCAGCGCGGTGGAATCGACGATCATCGCATTCAAGCCGCCGGTCTCGGCGATCAGCATGGCATCGGGCGCCGCGGTCTCGGCCAGTTGCTTCTCGATCAGCTTGGCGACCTCGGTCGAGCCGGTGAAGCAGACGCCGGCGATACGCGGGTCGGCCGTCAGCGGCGCGCCGACCGAGGGGCCGTCGCCGGGCAGAAGCTGGATGATGTCTTCCGGCACGCCCGCCTCGCGCAGCATCTCGACGGCGCGGAAGGCAATGAGCGGCGTCTGCTCCGCCGGCTTGGCGATGACCGAATTGCCGGTGACCAAAGCCGCCGCGATCTGGCCGGTGAAGATCGCCAGCGGGAAATTCCACGGCGAGATGCAGACGATCGCGCCGCGCGCTTCGGTGCCTGCCTCGGCATTCACCGCCTCGGCCGCGTAATAGCGCAGGAAGTCGACCGCTTCCCGCACCTCGGCGACACCGTCGGCCAGCGACTTGCCGGCTTCGCGGGTGGCGAGAGCGAAGAACTCGGCGGCGTTGGCCTCGTAGAGGTCGGCGGCGCGATTGAGGATCGCCGCGCGCTCGGCAACCGGGCGCTTCCCCCAGGTGGGCTGCGCGTCGACGGCGATGCGCACGGCGGTCGCCACCTGCTTGGCCGCAGCTTCATGCACCGTGCCGACCACCTCGTCCGGCTTGGCCGGATTGACGATCTGGCGCTGCTTGCCGTAGCCGGCGGCGCGCGTGATCGGCTTGGC
>NZ_RZRY01001325.1:0-894 GCF_003998035.1 Mesorhizobium sp. M2A.F.Ca.ET.039.01.1.1
TGCCAAGATGGTCCAGTTGCGCGAGAAAATGGATTTCGGCTCGCGCCTTGGAAAGATGCAGGCATCCGTGCGCGCCGCCTGGGCGGCGATCAAGAATCCACCGGCGCTGAAAGTGAGCCTGAGCGTCGGCAAGGCGGAGATCGTGACGCGCACGACCGGCATCGGCATTTCCAACAACCTGTTCGGCGAGGGCCACCTGCCCTATGCCGACAACCCGGCCGGCGGCGTGCTCGGCATCTATGTCAGCGTCGCGCGCCGGCGTCACCATCTGGCAAAACTGCTGCTGGACATGCTGCGCGGCCGGCTGCGCCAAAGTGCCCATGTCGAAGTTCATCAGGCCGGCAAGGTTGTCCTCAAGGTCCTCTCGCCCGCCAGGAAATTCAGCGCCGTCCTCGACGGCGAACTGATCAGGCTCGAGCGCGAAACCACGATCGAGATCCACCCCGCCGCGTTGAACGTGCTTGTTCCGTCGAGCGGCGTCAGCGCAAAGGCAGCTTGAAGACGGCGCTGCTTCAGGGTTTTGCGGTCGATTGGCCTGGAGCGGCGCCCTGCTCGGTGCCAGGCGGCTGCGGCACATGCTGCTCGCCGGAAGCCGGCGACTTTATCAATTCCCCGTAAATCTCCACCGCACCCCACGCAATGAAGGCCAGCAACAGGCCGGCTACGAGAATCCTTAAAGCGTGCCAACCCCAGCGCCCCTGGCGGGCTTTGTCTTCAGGAACGATCTTGGTCATGATTGGCCTCCATGTTGCGTGTCTCGCCAAGCGTTTCGGGCACGGCACGATCGGGTAACGAGACCTTGCCGTGAAGGTTCCGAGCGGGAGATCATTGGACGAATGAGCCTGCGGCAGGCGTTCGAAGCTCGCCAGCAAGCCAGCCGCGATAGTCATGCCC
>NZ_RZRY01001326.1:0-894 GCF_003998035.1 Mesorhizobium sp. M2A.F.Ca.ET.039.01.1.1
CGAAGACCTCGTCGTAAGGCACGTTGGCCTCGGCAAGCAGCACGTTCATGTGGCCGGGCATGCGGCCGACGACGCCGCCTATCTGATGATGAACGCGCAGAAGGTTATCATCGTGCCGGGCTACGGCATGGCGGTCGCTCAGGCGCAGCATGCGCTGCGCGAAATGGCCGACAAGCTCAAGGCCAACGGCGTCGAGGTCAAATACGCCATTCACCCGGTCGCCGGCCGCATGCCCGGCCACATGAACGTGCTGCTTGCCGAGGCCAACGTGCCTTACGACGAGGTCTTCGAACTGGAGGATATCAACTCGGAGTTCGCGCAGGCCGACGTTGCCTATGTCATCGGCGCCAACGACGTCACCAACCCGTCCGCGCGTGATGACAAGTCCTCGCCGATCTACGGCATGCCGATCCTCGACGTCGACAAGGCCCGCACCTGCCTCTTCGTCAAGCGCTCGCTCGGCTCCGGCTATGCCGGCATCGACAACACGCTGTTCTACAAGGACGGCACCATGATGCTGCTCGGCGACGCCAAGAAGATGACGGAAGAGATCGTCAAGGCCATGGACCACTGAGCTTGATTGCAGGCTTCAAAAGAGAGGCCCGGCAAATGCCGGGCCTCTCTTTTTGAGTGTGTAGGTGCGCTCAGATATCCAGATTGGCCACCGACAGCGCGTTGTCCTGGATGAACTCGCGGCGCGGCTCCACCTCGTCGCCCATCAGCCGCGAGAACAATGAATCCGCGTCTGTCGCGTCATTGACCTTGACCTGCAGCAGCGAGCGCACATTCGGGTCCAGCGTGGTTTCCCAGAGCTGCTCGGCATTCATCTCGCCAAGGCCCTTGTAGCGTTGCATGGTGAGGCCCTTGCGGCCGGAAGCGAACACCGCGTTGAGC
>NZ_RZRY01001327.1:0-894 GCF_003998035.1 Mesorhizobium sp. M2A.F.Ca.ET.039.01.1.1
TTGCCGTAGCGTTCGAGCCAATGCGTATCGACGCGGCCGCCGAGACCGCCCCGCCCGAGACGGTCGGCGCCAGGCGAGGCAATGTCGACCGACACGCCGTCGGAACGTATGACGCGGTTCCAGACGATGAACACACGCTTTTGTCCGCGCGCGATCCCCGAACGATACTCGCCGGTGAGCCGAGAGCCTTTTGGAATCAGAATGCGGCGGCCGTCGAGCGAATAGACGTCCTCGCGCGCCACCGCGCGAACCATGCCGGGCAGATCGGTGTTGATGGCGGTTTCCAGAAATCCGCGGATCATCGTGCCTTCGGGGATCAGCGCATCGGTGCGACGGAAAACCCGCGCCTTCGCCATCGCGTTCGAATGGGTTTCCGATTGCGCGAGAAAGGCTTTGTTCGGATCGTTCTCGGCGCCCGGCACTGGAACAAGCTGACCATCGGCGGCGATTTGCGCCTGGGCCGGCTGATCGTGCCCGGCGGCCGAGTTTGCTTGCTCACTGGTAATCATCTGGTTCGACCGCAGGCGCTCCCACATTGCTTTTTGCCGCTCAGCCTCCTCGGCCTTTCGGCGGGCCTCCTCGTCGGCCGCTTGCTTGCGGCGGGCCTCTTCTTCTTCGGCTTTGCGGCGGGCCTGCTCGGCCGCCAATTGGGCTTCGATCGCGCGCCGCTGCGCGTCGAGATCGGCGCCCTGCTCAACCGTCTGATCGACATCGTCGGCCTGTTGCTTGTTGGCTTCGCCTTCCACGGGCGGCGGCACGACGATCTGGTCGATTGTCTTGTCGGCCGCATGTGGCGCCTCGGCCAGCGCCGGCGGGCGAAATTCAGGCGGGTTGAAATTGTCGCTCGCGTCCGAGGCCGCATCACGAGAGCGCGGCTCGCGCGGCCAGTTGATC
>NZ_RZRY01001328.1:0-893 GCF_003998035.1 Mesorhizobium sp. M2A.F.Ca.ET.039.01.1.1
GTGATCTGCCGCAATGGCGAGATCGGTGACCAGATGTTCTTCGTCGTGGAGGGGCGCGTCAGCGTCGCGACGCCAAATCCGGTGGAGCTTGGCCCTGGCGCCTTCTTCGGCGAGATGGCGCTGATCAGCGGCGAACCGCGCATGGCGACCGTCAGCGCCGCAACGGCGGTCTCACTGCTATCGCTGCACTCGTCGGATTTCCAGATGCTGTGCAGCAGCAGCCCGGAGATCGCGGAAATCATCCGCAAGACCGCGCTCGAGCGGCGCGGCGCGGCGCCGATGGCTTGACCGCACTAAGAAGTGCAACTGCGGGACGTATCCACCCCCCCCGGCTCCACAATTGAGGTAGCCGACGATATCATCGATCGCCGGCATTAGGTATCATAGCTTTCCTACTCCGTTGTGCCGGCTTTTTTCCTACGCCGGTTGGTGTGCGACTGCGCGACGGCCAGTTTCAACTCGGGTGTGATCTGCAACGGCGCATTCTCTGCCCCATGTGGGCTCTGCAGCCCCTCGACGTGAACGGTCGGGAATGGCAGTTCGATGCCCTGCTCCTTGAAGGCCTGGCGGAGGCGTAAAAAGAATCTCCCCTTCATAGCGAAGGCACCTCCCGGTCTGGTTGTGACCTTGACCCTCAATACGATGCCATACTCACCGAACTCCTGTACGCCCTGCATCTTGATCGGTTCGATCACCCAGTTCTTGAATTCTGGATCTTCCGCCAGCTCCAGGCCTATCCGCTTGATCAGCTTACGAGCGAAGTCGATGTCGGTGTCATAGCCGACGGTGATGTTGAATTTGTCGGTAACCCAGTCACGGCTTTGGTTCTGGACGGCTCCGAGTTCACCGAACGGTATCGTGAACAGCGGGCCACGATGGTGACGCAGCTTTAC
>NZ_RZRY01001329.1:0-892 GCF_003998035.1 Mesorhizobium sp. M2A.F.Ca.ET.039.01.1.1
GATCATGCTTCTGGACGAGCCGCTGGCTGGGCTGAACGCGACGGAAAAAGCGGAAGTTGCAAACAGAATCGAGAAGCTCAGGGCCGACAACGTCTCCATTCTGCTGGTCGAGCATGACATGAGGTCGGTCATGCGTTTGTGCGACCGAATTACAGTGCTGAACTTCGGCCAAGTCATCGCAGAAGGCACACCGGCCGAAATCGGACGGCACCCGGACGTGATCAAGGCCTACTTGGGTCAGAAAAGGGTTCACGATGCTTGAGGCGCAAAACATCGTGGTCGAGTACGGCGGCGTGCGCGCGCTGGATGAGCTGAGCTTCTCGGCTCAGATTGGCGACGTCACCGCCATCGTGGGCAGCAACGGCGCTGGCAAGACCAGCCTAATGAACACCATCTGCGGCTTGATACAACCCGTTTCTGGTGAGATCCGGCTGAATGGGGAGCGGATCGATGGTCTTGCGCCGGATGAAATCGTGCGACGAGGCATCTCCTTGGTACCTGAGGGCCGAGAACTTTTTCCGCGTCTTTCGGTGCTTGAGAATCTGTTGCTTGGAGCGACGGTAAGACCGGACCCCGCTACGAGGCGAACGACGCTGGCGCGGATCTACGAACTGTTTCCAGTGCTAGCCAACCGACTGAATCAGAAGGCTGGCCAGTTGAGTGGCGGCGAGCAGCAAATGCTAGCGTTTGGCCGGGCGCTGATGTCGTTGCCCAAGTTGCTTCTGTTGGACGAGCCATCGATTGGCCTTGCGCCCATGGTCGAAGAGCAGCTCATCTCGGCGATAAGGGACTACTCGCTTGAAAACGGCATCGGCGTCTTAATTGTCGAGCAGAACGCGATGCTTGCGTTGGAATACGCCCAACACGCGTTCGTGGTCGAGCAGGGCAGGGT
>NZ_RZRY01000132.1:0-12214 GCF_003998035.1 Mesorhizobium sp. M2A.F.Ca.ET.039.01.1.1
GTCGGACAGCGCGTTGACGACCGAAACACCGACGCCGTGCAGGCCGCCGGAGGTCTCATAGACCTTGGAGTCGAACTTGCCGCCCGAATGCAGCGTCGTCATGATGACTTCGAGCGCCGGCTTCTTGAATTTCGGATGCGGATCGACCGGGATGCCGCGGCCATTGTCGGTGACGGTCAGGAAGCCGTCGGCGGAAAGCTCGACGTCGATGAAGGTGGCGTGGCCGGCCACCGCCTCGTCCATCGAATTGTCGATGACCTCGGCGAACAGGTGGTGCATCGCCTTGTCGTCGGTGCCGCCGATATACATGCCCGGACGGCGCCGCACCGGCTCGAGACCCTCCAGCACCTCGATATCGGCGGCGCTGTAGCTTTCGCTGCCGTCGCGGGCGGCGGTCGAGCGCTTCGCGGCCTGCACCAGCGGATCGGCGGGGCGCGAGGGCGCGCGCACCGGCTGTGCCTGCTTTTCCATCTTGCCGAAGAGATCGTTGCTGTCGTCCATGCTGGGCCTAGCGTCCGGTAATGCGAATCACGGCTCGATACTGCCACGCTTTTGGCGGGCGAACGAGTTCCTGTTCCGTTCAGGGATCAAACTGTCTCTTATTCCAAAACCATTCGATAACCAAGCCGGCCGAAATAGGGCGATCGGCGGGTCACGGGATTCCTGATTCTTTAACATTAACGCCTAGCGTGAGGCCCAAACCAACAAAAGACCACGGGCGTCAGGGGTTTCGTTGTGCGGGGCAGGGCCATAACCATGATCGGTATCGCAGCCGTCTTCGGCGCGATCTCGATCTTTGCGGCGGATTTTTGGGTCAAGAGCCAGGCAAAGGCTCAGTCCGAGATCAAGGTGGTCACGGTCGAAGCTCCGCAGCAGCCCAAGGTCGAATTCAAGACCATCGTGGTGGCTCAAGCGCCGCTGCGCTATGGAATGGAGCTCGGACGGCCACAACTCGCCGAGATCCCGTGGCCGCAGGATTCGCTGCCGCAAGGCGCTTTCCCGACGATCGACAAGTTGCTTGCCGACGGCAGCCGCGTGGTGCTGTCGCCGATCGAGGTCAACGAACCGGTGCTGCTCACCAAACTGTCGGGACCGAACGGTCGCGCCACGCTTTCCAACATACTGTCGCCGGGCATGCGGGCCGTCACCATCCGCACCGACGAAATTGCCGGTGTCGGCGGCTTCGTCACGCCGGGAGACCGGGTCGACGTCGTCCTGACGCGCGATGCGGGAGACATCCAGGAAGTATCCAAGAACGCGCAAGGGGCGGCCGGCTCGACGGTCACCTCCGAGATTGTGGTCTCCGACGCCAAAGTGCTTTCGGTCGGGCAGGGCGCCGACGAACGCAAGACCGAGCCGCAGGTCGCCAATTCAGTGACCATCGAGGTGACCAACGAAGGGGCGCAGAAAGTGGCGCTCGCCCGCACCGTCGGCACTTTGTCGCTGTCGTTGCGGTCCGCGGCTGACGCCAGTGCCAGCAAAGGCGGGCTTACGACGATCTCTTCCTTCGGCGGCTCGGTTGCCGCAAACGCCGAGGCAAGTGCGGCCTCGCTCGTCAATGCGGTGACGAAGGACCAGGACGAGCCGAAATTCAGGACGGTGATCGTGACGCGCGGCGAGAAAGTCGAAGAATACAAGGTTCCTTCACGGGAACCGCCGCAGGAACTGCAGCAATAGCCGGTGGGGATCGGCGGGGACGGGCAAGATGTTCGGGTTTGATGCATTTCGGACGACCGGGGGATGGCGTCTTCTCGGCGCGATCGCGCTGGCGGTGTCGCTGGCTGTGGTAGGCTTCGCCGCGCCGGCAAGGGCGGACAATGACGTCGTCTATGTCTCGGCGAACCAGAACGCCTCGATCAAGGTCGCCAAGGGCAAGCCGAAGACGATCATGACGAGCGCGGCCTTCTACCAGATCGTCATCGGCGATCCGGAGATCGCCAACGTCAACCCGCTGACCGACAAGTCCTTCTATGTGCTGGGCAACAATCTCGGCACCACCGGTATCGCCCTGTTCGACCAGACCAAGCAGCTTGTCGGCACCATCGACATCGAGGTGACGCTGGACACCGACCAACTGGCCAGCACCATCCGCGCCAGCGTGCCCGACGCCAAGATCAAGGTCGGTTCGGCAAACGGCCGCGTCGTGTTGTCGGGCGAGGCCGAGGATGCGGTCGCCGCCGACAAGGCCAGCAAGATCGCCTCGCGCTTTTCCG
The DNA here is from genome assembly GCF_003998035.1 of Mesorhizobium sp. M2A.F.Ca.ET.039.01.1.1. NCBI lineage: Bacteria > Pseudomonadati > Pseudomonadota > Alphaproteobacteria > Hyphomicrobiales > Phyllobacteriaceae > Mesorhizobium > Mesorhizobium sp. M2A.F.Ca.ET.039.01.1.1. The sequence goes on from NZ_RZRY01000132.1 coordinate 2,214, forward strand.
GTAATGAGGAAGTCATCAATTCGGTCAACATCTCGTCCTCGCAGCAGGTACAGCTCAATGTCCGCTTCGTCGAGATCAACCGCCAGGCCGGCCAGGATCTCGGCGCCAAATACGCGGCCAATTTCGCTTATGGCATCGGCAACCGCAAAGTCGTGCTTAACCCGGACGGGGGAGATGTGCCGGCTGCCGGAACGGGCGAGATCATCGGCAGCCTGCTGTCGAACGGCTTGTCGATCGACATCGCCATCAAGGCGCTGGAGGAACGCGGCCTGGCGCGGCGGCTCGCGGAGCCGAATCTGATTGCCCGCTCTGGCCAGACGGCGAGCTTCCTTGCCGGCGGCGAGTTCCCGATCCCGGTTTCCGAAGACAACGGCAAGATCAGCGTCACCTACAAGAAGTACGGCGTCGGCCTCGATTTCACGCCGACGGTGCTGAAGGACGGGCTCCTGAGCCTCGACATCGCGCCGGAAGTGTCGTCGATCGACCCGTCCGCTTCCATCCAGGTCAGCAGCGGCATTTCCATTCCAGCCTTCATCGTGCGCCGCGCCAGGACGTCGGTCGACCTCAAGAACGGCCAGAGCTTCATGATCGCCGGCCTTCTGCAGTCGCAGAACGACATCACGACATCGCGGGTGCCGGGGATCGGCAAGCTGCCGGTGCTCGGTCCGCTGTTCTCCTCGAAATCTTATCAGCGGCGCGAGACCGATCTGGTCATCATCGTCACGCCGTACCTGGTCAAGCCGGTCGATCCCTCGAAGAAGATGGTCGAGCCGACCGACGGCACCCGGCCGGCAAGTGCCGCCGACTATTTCCTCAACAACACCGAGGAGGCCGACGCCTCGGCGCCGAAGCGTCCGCTGGCGCTGGCCGATGGCAGCACCGCCCGCTCCGTATCCGGCACGTCCGGCCACTTCCTCGACCTGCCGAAGGACTAAGGCCATGCGCATCGCCCTTTGGACTGTTCTCTTGCTCACTGGCCTCGCCGGCGGCTGCACCAGCGACGACTATGTGCGCACCGAAGGGGTGACGCCGGGGGTCGGCAACGCGCAGGCATCCAACACCGCCATGCAGATGGTCGATCCGTGGAAGTACGGCGTCCAGAACACAAGGCTTCTCGTGCCGGCTCAACGTCCGGGTTCCGAGACTGTCGCCGTTGGCGCGAAAGCCGGCGCCGCGTCCGCGCCGACAACATCATCAACGACATCGAATTGATCGGCCGACAACGATGGCATCTGCTACCAAGACCAAGAAGATCCTGCTCGTTTCCACCGACAGGGCGTTCGTGCAGGACACTCGGACGGCTTTTGCGACCTCCGAGGTCATCGAGCTCCTGACGGTGGAAAAGAGCATCAACGAGCTGCGCGGCGAAGCCCTCGAAACCGATTTCGGCACCGTCATCGTCGACATGGACGCGGCCAAGCTCGAGGAGATCGAGTCGCTGCAGCGCGTCATGCGCCGGCTGGAAGGCAGCGTTCCCGTGGTCGTCGTCACCCAGGAATTCAACGCGGCGGCGGTGCGCATCCTCGTGCAGCTCAAGGTCGCCGACTTCCTGGTCAAGCCGATCACCACGGCAGACCTGGTGCGCTCGGTCATCCGGGCGTTGCAGGGGCCGGGGCGGGAAGAGAACACCGAATCGCACATCTATACCTTCATGCCGGCCGCCGGCGGCGTCGGCACCACCACGCTCGCGCTGCAGACGGCTTTCCAGCTGCATCATTCGGTGACGCGCGGCGCTTCGACATGCGTGGTCGATCTGAATTTCCAGCAGGGCGCCTGCGCCGAATATCTCGACCTTGAGCCGCGCTTCGACATCACGGAAATCGAGAACCAGCCGGAGCGCCTCGACCGGCAACTGCTCGATGTGATGCTGTCGAAACATGCGAGTGGCCTGTGCGTGCTCGCGGCGCCGACACGTCCCTCGGACATGCGCTCCTTCAAGACCGATGTGGTGGTTCGGATGCTCGATCTCGTGGCGGCTTACTTCGACAATGTCGTCATCGACATGCCGCGCACCTGGTTCCCCTGGACCGAGACGGTGCTCTTGGGTTCCAACAAGCTCTACATCGTCGCCGAGATGACGGTGCCTTGCCTGCGCCACACGCAGCGCCTTATCCAGGCCGTCTATGAGACCGCAGGCAAGGAAGTGAAGCCCAACGTCATCGTCAACCGCTTCGAACAGAAGATGTTCGACAGCGGCATCAAGCAGGCCGATGTCCAAGAGATACTCGGCGAGCATTTCGTCGGCGGCATCTCCAACAATTACCGGCTGGTGCGCGAGGCCGTCGACCGCGGCGTGCCGCTGCACGCCATCGACCCCAACGCCAATGTCGTCAACGACCTGAAGAAGATCATCCTGCCGGAGGAGGCCGTCCAGACCACGGTCAAGTCGAAATCGCTGTTCGGCCTCGGCAAAGGCCTGCTGAAGAGGAAGGCCGGATGAACACTCGCTTTTCCAACCTGCAGAACCGCGACACTCGTCCGCAGCGAGCGCCGGAGCCCGCGCCTATGGTGCACAATGCGGTGATCATCCCGACGACCCGCAAGCCGGCACCGCCGAAGCCGGAGGCCGCGCCGGCAAAAAGCGCCAACAAGGTGCTCGATGCGCGCGTGCGCATCCACCGCATGCTGCTCGAGGAGATCAACCTCGTGGCGCTCGAGCGGCTGCCCAAGGATGAAATGCGACGGCAGGTGCATGAATTCGTCTCGGAAAAGACGCGCGAGGAGCGGATGGCGATCAACATCGCCGAGCTCGATGCGCTGGTCGACGACATCGTCGACGAGATGGTCGGCCTCGGCCCGCTGGAGCCGTTGCTCAAGGACCCTGAGATCAACGATATCCTGATCAATGGCCACCAGAACTGCTTCGTCGAAAAGCGCGGCAAGCTGCAGCAGGTCCACATCCCATTCAAGGATGAGGCGCATCTGCTTCGAATCATTAACAAAATAGTCGCGGCTGTCGGCCGCCGCGTCGATGAATCACAGCCGATGGTCGACGCCCGCATGCTCGACGGCTCGCGCTTCAACGCGGCGATCCGCCCGGTCGGCGTCGACGGCCCGCTGGTGTCGATCCGCAAATTTTCCAAGAACAAGCTCGGCCTGCACAAGCTGGTCGAGTTCGGCGCCATCACCCAGAACATGGCCGAAGTGCTGGCGGCGGCGGTGCACGCCCGCAAGACCACGATCATCTCCGGCGGCACCGGCACCGGCAAGACGACGATGCTCAATGCGCTGTCGGCCTTCATCCCGGAAGACGAGCGCCTGATCACCATCGAGGACGCGGCCGAGCTGCAATTGCAGCAGCCGCATGTCGCGCGCATGGAAACGCGCCCGGCCAACATCGAGGGCCATGGCGAACTGAAGCAGCGCGACCTGGTCAAGAACGCGCTGCGCATGCGCCCCGACCGCGTCATCCTCGGCGAGTGCCGCGGCGAGGAAGCCTTCGACATGCTGCAGGCGATGAACACCGGTCATGAAGGCTCGATGGCGACCATCCATGCCAACACGCCGCGCGACGCGATCTCGCGTCTGGAACAGATGCTCGGCATGACCGGCATGCCGATGACGGTGCAGTCGATCCGCAGCCAGATCGCCAGCGCGCTCGACATCATCGTGCAGCTGACGCGCCTTTCCGACGGCAAGCGCAAGGTGACCAGCGTCGCCGAGGTAACCGGCATGGAAGGCGATGTCATCCAGATGCAGGAGATATTCCGCTTCGTGCGCACCGGCATGGAGGCGGACGGCAAGATCCTCGGCCACTTCGAGGCGACCGGCATCCGCCCGCGCTTCCTCGAGGACCTGCGCAACATGGGCATCGAATTCCCGGGCAAGTATTTTGAACCCGGCCGGCCGCAGGACTAGGCCGGTGTTCGAGGGATTCAGCCCGATCTACGTCGTATACGCCGCGGCGGCGCTCACCGGCATCATGATCGCCGAGGGCCTTTACCTGCTCTATGCCGGGCGCAGCGACAAGCGCACGGCAATCAACCGCCGCATGAAGCTCGCCGAGAACAAGATCAGCCAGGAGCAGGTGCTGATCCAACTGCGCAAGGAGCGCGGGATCGACGGCCGCAGTTCCGTCTTTTCCCTCGACCGTTTCCGCGTCCTGCGCACGCAGTCCGGCATGACCACGCCGTTGCCGAAGTTCCTGATGATCACATCGGGGATCGCTTTCGCACTGGCGCTTCTCACGATCTGGAAGGGCTTGCCGCTTCTGTTCGGCCTGATCCTGTTTCTCATACTGCTGCCGGTGCTGCCGGTGATGGCGATGCGCTTCATGCGCAAGCGCCGGCACAAGCGGTTCGGGATACAGTTGCCCGAGGCGCTGGAACTGATCACGCGTGGCCTCAAGGCGGGCCATCCGGTGCCGGTGGCGATCGCCATGGTGGCGCGCGAAATGGCCGATCCGATCGGCACCGAGTTCGGCGTCGTCGCCGACGAGGTCACCTACGGCTCGGACCTTGTGTCGGCGCTGAACAATCTATTCGACCGGGTAGGCCACGAGGACCTGCCGCTGTTCGTCACGGCGGTGTCGATCCAGAGCAGTTCGGGCGGCAATCTGCGCGAGATCCTCGACGGCCTGTCCGCGACAATCCGCGAGCGCGGCAAGCTGCGCCGCAAGGTGCGCGCCATTTCGACCGAAGGCCGCATGTCTGCCTACATCCTGACCGCAGTGCCGGCGCTTCTGTTCACCGCCATCATGGTGCTGATGCCGCAATTCTACCAGGATGTCTGGGGCGAGCCGAAGACCTGGTACATGCTGAGCGGGGCGATCTTCTGGCTGCTGCTCGGCAACGCCATCATGTTCAAGATGTCGAATTTCAGGTTCTGAAATGGAAGACGTCATCCGCTTTCTCGCCTCGCTCGCGCCGACGTCGCTGATGCCGGTTGCCGTGCTGCTGCTGGTGCTTGGCGGCGGTGCCGTTGCCTGGCCGCTTGTGCTCGCCAAGGGCGATCGCGGCGAGGTCAAGCGCCGGCTGAAGGTCGAGGTGGTGCAGCCGGCCGAGCAGGTGGACGCTGCGCCCAAGAAGAGCACCAGCGCCGTGCGCGAGAAGGCGGTGAAACGGGCGCAGGAGTTCTATGCCAAGAGCGACCCGGAAAATGTCGCGCGGCTGCGCATGAAGCTCATCCAGGCCGGCTATATGGAGCCGCGCGCCGTCGGCATGTTCTTCCTGATCCGCTTCGCCACCATGATCGGCGCGGCGTTGGGCGCGTTCCTGATCAACCACTGGGCGGCCAGCGCCGAGTCGACCATGACCAGCCGCTGGACCTTCATCATCCTGTCGGGCGCCGGCGGCTATTTCCTGCCGGGCCTGGTGCTGACGCAGAAGGTTCGGGAGAAGATGCGCGAATACCGCAACGGCTTTCCCGATTTCATGGATCTGATGATCGTCTGCTCCGATGCCGGCATGAGCATGGAGGCCGGCATCGAGCGGGTCTCCAAGGAGCTTGCCAGGACCTATCCGTCGCTCAGCCAGAACCTGATCCTGGTGTCGCTGGAGCTGCGGGCCGGGCGCAGTCTCGACGACGCGCTGAAGGCACTCGCCGACCGTCTCAGCCTGGACGAGGTGCGCTCCTTCGCGACGCTGCTGCAGCAATCCAAGGAGCTCGGCACCAGCCTATCGGGCTCGCTGCGCGTCTTCTCCGACGAAATGCGGCATAAGCGCATGTCGCTGGCGGAGGAGAAGGCGCATGCCTTGCCGGCCAAGATGTCGGTGCCGGTGACGGTCTGCATCCTGCCGGTGGTGCTGATGATCGCCATTATTCCGATCATTGTGAAGCTGACGGCGCATCACTGAGGTATGCTGATATTCGGGTGAGGCCGGCCTGCGAATAGCGACTTTCTGCGCTCCCGGTGCTCACGTACTTCAAGTACGCTCCGCTCCGGTTCTCGAAAGCCATTATTCTCGACACGGCCTGACCCGAATCTCAGCATACCTCAACCATCGCTGGTCTGCTGGTTAACGCATCCTTGGCGGGGAACCAAAATTTAGCTGCATTTCGGCACCGAAGCTTAATCGCTCTCCTGTATCGTCTTTTCGTGAAGAACGACCCGGCAAATCGGGCGATGGGGCAGGGGCATGCGTCAGAGACTTCCCACGGCAGCGGTGGCATTGACGGCCGCCTTGATGATCACCGGCTGCACGACGAGCAACACCAGCAACAGTGTCGACACGACCAAGACCACCGCGATCCAGCCGGTGGCCAAGGATGTCAGCGCCAACGACCTCGTCGAAGGCAAGGCCCAGTTCCGCGAGGCGAATTTCGGCCTGGCCGAACAGCATTTCCGCAAGGCGGTCGAGCTCAGATCCGACAATGCCGAAGCCTGGATGGGGCTTGCCGCTTCCTATGACGAGCTCGGCCGTTTCGACTTCGCCGACCGCGCCTATGCGCAGTTGCTGAAGGTTGCCGGCCGCAAGCCGCAGATCGTCAACAATATGGGTTATTCGCAGCTCCTGCGCGGCAACAAGAAGAAGGCGCGCGCGCTGCTGCTCGAGGCCAAGGCCGGCATGGCCGACCAGACGGTGGTCAACGCCAATCTGGCACTTCTGAACAAGAGCTAGAGCCTTATCGGGCTTGGCTTAAATGGTTCCGCCCGAATTCCTCGGCCGCCGGCCGAACGCCGTTTCAGCGAAACGCGACAAGTTCCACCCGTTACAATTTTCGTTTGTCGATTGGCGAAATCAAAGCGACAGGGTTGAATTTCCGGCTGGCGGACGCACGCCTGTCAACCGGCTTACCAGGTGTACAACGTCGGGCGAATATCGTTTTTCGCGGGGATCGCCTCGCGCTGGTGAAAAAGAACTGTTTCAATATAAACCAACAATTTCTAGTCTTCGCTTCTGCTGGATGCAGTAGTGGATGCTTTGTAAACCTTGTCGGAAGGTTGGGTCGAAAGGTTAGCTGAAAACGGTATCAGTGGGCCGCCGTTAACCTAGAATGCAGCGTCACTGACCACTCCCAAGAGGCGGCGGCTCAACAATGTTGGATTTTAGTTCGCTCCTGCTCGCGGCGGCGTTGTCGGGTACGTGCCTCAGCATCACCATGCTTGCGATCTGGCTCACCGCTCCGCGGGCGCCCTTCGTGCTGACGGTGGCGTGCGGCATCCTTGTGCTTGTCGCGCATGTCGTTCTGTTCTGGCAATACACCAAGGAGCCCAACCCTTGGCTCTGCCAGGCAGTGCTGGTGCTGCTCAGCCTGGGTTTCCTCATCATCTGCCTGTCGGCGATGCAATATCTGGGCGTCGGCAACCATGGTAGCGTTGTTCTGCCGACATTGGCAGCCATGGCCGCCGGCGCCGTCTTCACCTATCTCGGATTCGACGGCATCGGTTTCCTCATCACCTATTCGGCCGTCACGGCGCTGCTCGCGGCGATCGGAACGATGTTCTGGATGAAGGGCGATCACGACCGCAGGATCCTGCTCGTCGTCTCGTTCCTGAGCGGAGCCTGCGGCTTGTCCTTCGCGCTGTGCGGCCTGGTGTTGCTGGTGCAAGGGCAATGGGTTCTCGGTGCTGCGCCCGACAACTGGGCGGAGCGGTTGAACACCGTCGTCGCGGTTGCCTGCATGACCGGCCTCGGGGCGCTGACGCTTTCGCTGCATCATCTGCAAGCGCAGATCGAGCTCAAGGCCGAGACCATGACCGATCCGTTGACCGGCCTGATGAACCGCAGGGCGCTCAACGAACTCTACGGCGATCGCAGCTTTGGTCCGTTCATGGCGATCGCGATGTTCGATCTTGACCATTTCAAGACGACCAACGATGTCTTCGGCCATCCCGTCGGCGACAAGGTCCTTTGCCGCTTCGCGGCGGTGATCAAGAAATATGGCAGGACAGGGGTCGACGCCTTCCGGCTCGGCGGCGAGGAGTTCGCGATCGTCATGTCGCGGATCACGCCTGAAAAGGCGCATGACATGGCAAGCCGCATCGGCGTCGCCTTCGGCACCGAGATCGTCGCGACGCATCGCGGTCCGCTGCGCAGCAGCGTCAGCGGCGGCATGGGATTTGGCGCAGCTAGTGGCCGGACCCTGGACGAGGTGCTGGCCGAAGCGGACGCCGCGCTCTATGCCGCCAAGCGCGCCGGGCGGAACCGCGTTATCGCCCAACGAGAACAGGGCCAGCCCGATAGCGGGCCGGCCCAGAAAACCGCCTGAACGACTACTCCGCGGCGCCGAGATATTCCGACAGCGGCGGGCACGAGCAGACCAGGTTGCGGTCGCCGGCCACATTGTCGATGCGCGACACCGGGGGCCAGTATTTCGTCGCCAGGTCGGCGTCGCCCGCAGGGTGGGCCGCTTCGAGCCGCGAGTAGGGATGCTTCCACTCAGCGGCAAGCGCTTCCGCCGCGGTGTGCGGGGCGTTGACCAGTGGGTTGTCGTTGGACGGCCACTCGCCCTTCGCCACTTTCGCCGCCTCGCCGGCGATGGCTACCATCGCCTCGCAGAAGCGGTCGAGCTCGCGCTTGGGCTCGGACTCGGTCGGCTCGACCATCAGCGTGCCGGCGACCGGGAACGACATGGTCGGCGCGTGGAAGCCATAGTCGATCAGGCGCTTGGCGATATCGTCGACGCTGATGCCGGCGCTCTCCTTGAGCACGCGAGTGTCGAGGATGCACTCGTGGGCGATGCGATCGTGCCTGCCCTTGTAGAGAAGCGGGAAGTGCGGCGCGAGCCGGGTCGCGATGTAGTTGGCGGAAACGATCGCCGTTTCCGTCGCCTGCTTCAGTCCTGAAGCGCCCATCATGCGGATGTACATCCAGGTGATCGGCAGGATGGAGGCGCTGCCGAACGGCGCCGCCGCCACGGCATGGGTCGTGCCTTCCGTCACGTGGCCGGGCAGGTAGTGCTTCAGATGGGCCTTGACACCGATCGGACCGACACCCGGCCCACCGCCGCCATGCGGGATGCAGAAGGTCTTGTGCAGGTTCATGTGGCAGACGTCGGCGCCGATATCGCCTGGACGGGCGAGACCGACCAGCGCGTTGAGGTTGGCGCCGTCGAAATAGACCTGGCCGCCATGCTCATGGACGATGGCGCAGAGGTCGCGTGCGCCTTCCTCGTAGACGCCGTGCGTCGAGGGGTAGGTGAACATCAGCGCCGCGAGGTCCTTCGAATGCTCGGCCGCCTTGGCCTTGAGGTCCTCGACATCGATGTTGCCGTCCTCGGTGCAGCGCACGACGACGACACTCATGCCGACCATCGCGGCGCTCGCCGGATTGGTGCCATGCGCGGAGGACGGGATCAGGCAGACGGTGCGGTGACCTTCGCCGCGCGCGCGGTGATAGCCGCGAATGGCGAGCAGGCCGGCATATTCGCCCTGGCTGCCGGCATTGGGCTGCAAGGTCACGGCGTCGAAGCCGGTGATCTCCGACAACCAGGCTTCGAGATCGGCGATCATGGCGCGGTAGCCGCCCGAATGGCCGGCGGGTGCGAAGGGATGCAGATTGGCGACGCTGGGCCAGCTCACCGGCATCATTTCAGCGGCGGCATTGAGCTTCATCGTGCAGGAGCCGAGCGGGATCATGGCGCGGTCGAGCGCCAGGTCCTTGTCGGCCAGCCGGCGCAGGAAGCGCATCATGTCGGTCTCGGAGCGGTTCTCGTGGAAGATCGGCTGCGTCAGGAACTCCTTGCCGCGCGGCTTGCCGGGCATCGAGCCGCCGTCCGCGCCTGGCTTGGCGCCGAAAAGGCCGGCTATGGCCTCGAGATCGGCTTCCGTCGAGGTCTCGTCGAAGGCGATGCTGATCTTGTCCGCATCGATGACGCGCAGCAGCCGCCCTGTCTTCTCCGCGGCGGCGGCGATCGCGCCGGCCTTGCCCTTCACCTCGGCCGTCACCGTGTCGAAGCGGCTTGCGCCGAGCACCGATACGCCGGCGGCTTTGAGACCTGAGGCGAGGCGGTCGGCAAGGCCGTGGATGCGACCGGCAATCGCCTGGAGGCCGGCAGGGCCATGCCAGATCGCATAGGCCGCGGCCATATTGGCCAGCAGCGCCTGCGCGGTGCAGATG
>NZ_RZRY01001330.1:0-891 GCF_003998035.1 Mesorhizobium sp. M2A.F.Ca.ET.039.01.1.1
TATCACTGGTGCGCGCATCAGGCTGGGCTCGACGCCGGCAAGACCATCTGCCTGTTCGTCCCGCCGCCCTCTTACTAGCCTTCGAGCACGCCAACATCTCTGCTGAAGCTGCTGCCAGACAGTTGTCAGGACGGCTTCTTTATGTTGCCTTGCCACGAAGCAATTCCCAGGAAAAGTGCGAAGCGGTTTTCCGTTCGGAATTGCGTGCAATGCGGGCGGCGGACAACGGAGAGGTGAGTTCATGACCATCAAAGGCAGCTGCCATTGCAAGGCGACAACCTTCGAGGTTGCCGAGGCGCCGCAGACGGTGACGCAATGCACATGCTCGTTCTGCTCGAAGCGCGGGTCGCTGTGGGCCTACTATGTCCCGTCGCAATTCAAGCTCACGAGCCCGCCGGAGAACGTCTCCTTCTATCGCTGGGGCTCGAAGACCGTGAAGCATGGTTTCTGCGCCATTTGCGGTTGCGGCACCTTCACTGAGACGCCTGACTGGTCGACCGGGAAGCCGGATTTCGACAACCCGAAGATCAGCGTCAATTCGCGCCTGTTCGGCGATTTCGACCTGGACAAGGTCGAGGTGGTGGTCATCGACGGCAAGAATCTGTGGTAGAGGCGAAGCGGGAACGGCTAGCGGGTTTTGCGGCCGCATTCCCGTTCCGTTTTTCGCCGCATTTCATGCTACAAGGCTGCGGAAGGGCTGATTTGGCGCGGTCGCAAGGGCCGCGAACTGGAGAGGGACCAATCTCATGAAGAAGACCGTGCTCGTCGTCGTGGCGACGGCTGTGCTGGTGAGCGCCTGCACCACCACCGATCCGTATACCGGCGACCAGAAGATTTCCAACACGGCGGCCGGCGCCGGCCTTGGCGCGCTGGCAGGCGCCAGCCTTGGTC
>NZ_RZRY01001331.1:0-880 GCF_003998035.1 Mesorhizobium sp. M2A.F.Ca.ET.039.01.1.1
GTGCGGCTCACCGACCGGCATCTGGCGGTCAAGCCTCGCCAGCTGTCAGGCGGCCTGAAGCAGCGCGTGGCGATCGCGCGCGCCTTTGCCGGCGATCCGCGCATCGTGGTCTGCGACGAACCGACCTCGGCGCTCGACGTCTCGGTGCAGGCGGCGATCCTCAATCTTCTTGCCGACCTGCAGTCGAGGCAGGATGTCTCCTACATCTTCATCTCGCACGACCTCGGCGTGGTGCGCTACCTCTCCGACAAGATCGCCGTGCTCTATCTCGGCCGCATCATGGAGTTCGGACCTTCGGAAGCGGTGTTCTCCGGGCCGCATCATCCCTACACCGAAGCGCTGCTATCGGCGGTTCCAAAGCTCGACCGCACCGAGAGCTCGCGCATCCGCCTCGACGGCGAGATCCCGAGCGCGGCCAACCCGCCGACGGGCTGCGTCTTCCACACACGCTGCCCGCGCAAGATCGGCGCGATCTGCGAGACGCAAGAGCCGGAGCTTTCCGAGGCCCAGCCCGGGCATACCATCCGATGCCATATCCCTTACGACGAACTGGCAAGGCTGCAAAAGCCGAAGGCCGTGGAGCCGGCGTGATCAGAATGCCGCCGCGCCTAAAGCGCGTCGTGATCTTTCAGATCGCTCCATGCGCTTTAGGTTTTTGATTTGACGCATGTCTTTATCCTGAAACCGGCCCCGACTTTCAGGAGACATGCCTTAACATACTGAAGGCGCGGTCGCTCTCCGCGAAAGCCTGATCGTTGGACAGGTTCCTGGCGAGCGTACGTAGGCCCGTGAGCGCGATGTCGAGGGCGTCGGAAGAGGCGGGGTTTTCCGGATAGGCAAGATAGATCGGGCGCTGGAATACCGGCGTGGCCTCGACGCG
>NZ_RZRY01001332.1:0-873 GCF_003998035.1 Mesorhizobium sp. M2A.F.Ca.ET.039.01.1.1
TCGCGTAGCAAGGGCGGGAATGACACTGCCTGCAAAATCTCCTGCGCGCCGAAGGCGAGAATCATGATCATGCTCCTGCAAGTTCGTGATGGCCACCAATGGCCCTCAACTCAATCTGGTTCCTGCGACCGGGATGTCACCACTCCGCCGGCTTTTTTCGGGTAACGCCTAACGGGTGAACTGGCGAAGGCGTGCCCGCGTTCCCAAATGCCCACTTGTGGGCCGGCTCGCCTCGGGCTTTCTTTGCTGACATGCGTTTACGTCCGAAAACTCGGTAACTATTCGCCCTTGGCGATCTCGAATGAATGCAACCAAACCGACGGAGAGAAAGATGCGGCAGGCGCTGATCGTATGGGGCGGCTGGGAGGGCCATGAGCCCGAAGCCGGCGCCCGCGTCGTCAAGGCGATGCTCGAGGAGGAAGGCTTTGCCGTGCGCGTCGAGAACACGACCGCGGTCTTCGCCGACCCGGCGATCGCCGAGCTCAGCCTGATCGTGCCGATCTACACGATGTCCAAGCTTACCAAGGCGGAAGAAGCCAATCTGACGAAAGCGGTCGAAAACGGCGTCGGCCTTGGCGGGTACCATGGCGGCATGGCCGACGCATTTCGCGAATCGCCCGAATACCAGTTCATGTGCGGTGGGCAATGGGTCGCGCATCCCGGCAACATCATCGACTATCATGTGAATGTGACGCGGGGCGACGACCCGATCATGCGAGGCATCGAGGATTTCCCCTACCGGTCCGAGCAGTATTACATGCATGTCGATCCTTCGAACGAGGTGCTGGCGACCACCACTTTCTCCGGTTCACACGCGCCGTGGATCGACGGCGTCGTCATGCCGGTGGTGTGGAAGCGCAGGCACGGCAAGGG
>NZ_RZRY01001333.1:0-871 GCF_003998035.1 Mesorhizobium sp. M2A.F.Ca.ET.039.01.1.1
GACCTGGTGCTGGCGCAAAGCCAGCGCAGGCCTTTGGCCCAGCCTTTCGCGGCGAGGCCAGCGGCAAGCGCATCCGACCGGGCGAAAAAGGTTTCGAGCGGGCGGTCTGCCTGGCGCTGGTGCAAGCGGCGGCCGAGGCCTGCCGGCTTGCCGCTGAGCTGTCGCGCCGCGCCGAAAAACTCCTGGCGGTGGCGCCAAAAAACTGCGCGCGAAAGGCGCCAGCGACGTGATCTTTTTGCTGCTCAATGAAGATGCCGTCGCCGGATCGCTGACGACAAAAAGCCTGTCGCGCTATGCGGCGCGGCGACTGTTCGAGCGCTTGCAACTGCTCGATGTGGTGCGCGAGCTTTCGGGTCGCGCCACCTTCCGGTTGTTTGGGCTTTAGCGATGAGCCAGGCCCCCGCCCGCCGCAATCCAAACGATCAGCCGGTGCTGCTCGACACCGAACTGGAACATCTGCCGGCGGAGCGCTGGCGCGAATGGATGGGCCGCGTCGAAGCGGTGATTTTTTCCGCCAACGAACCGGTGACACGTAGTGTCCTCGCGCGGGTGGTGGGAAAAAGCTGCAATCTCGAGCTGATCATCGACGACATCCGCGCCGAGCTCGCCGGCCGCCCCTATGAGCTGGTCGCGGTCGCCGGCGGCTTTCAGCACCGGACCAGAAAGGCCTTTGGCGACGTCATCCACGCCGCATTCGGCACGGCTCCGGCGCAGGGGGCGAAAGAGCTGTCGCAGTCGGAGGCGCTGGTGCTGATGTGCATTGCCTATTTCCAGCCGATCACGCGGGGCGAGCTGTCGAGCTTCTTCGGCAAGGAGGTGTCGCGCGATCTGATCGGCGTGCTGCGCGGGCAGGATCTGATCGCTTCGGGGC
>NZ_RZRY01001334.1:0-867 GCF_003998035.1 Mesorhizobium sp. M2A.F.Ca.ET.039.01.1.1
AAGTAGGATACCAGTTCAAATGGACCCGTCCCAATCGGCTTCGTGACTGGGTCGGCGCCGCCGGCATCGAAACTGGGGTGGACGATCAGCCCGGGATAGTCGGTGAAATTCGCGATTATGGCGATGTCGGGGTCGCTTAGCTCGAGTTTGACGGTATAATCATCGACCTTGACGATCGCTCCATCTCTCGCCTTGCCGTTCTTGGCATCGATAAGCCCCCCGACACGAGCGGCCATCGAGTTGCCCGAGACGCCCTTCTCGCACCACCGGGTTATGTTGAAGATTACGTCATCGGCGTCGAATGTATCGCCGTTGTTCCAGGTGACGCTCTTCCGGACGTGGAAGACATACTCCGTCGCGTCCTCATTGATCTCCCAGCTTTCCAGCAGAACAGGTTCGAACGTGAACTCATGTGTGTAACGGACGAGCGGCTCCAGCCAGCAACGAGAGATGTTGGCAAGTTCCACCCAGTCATAGGTACGCGGGTCTTTCTGCGCCTTGACGGGCATTGAGACGCGCAGAATTCCGCCCTTCTTCTGTTCAGCGGCGCGCACCGATTGGGGAAATGCCACGCCGATCAGGCTATAGGCCATCGCACCCGAGGCGCCGAATGTACTTGCAAGCGCAAGGAACTCACGCCGGTCCATCGTGCCTGCTTTGACCTCGCTCGCCATCTTATCGATGGAAGCTGGAACGCGATCCCCATTGCTTCTGAAAAACGCCATGTTTCTTCTCCCTAATTTTATTGTTCCCGGTCCATTTATTCATGGGCGCCTGGCTGGACTTAGGCGAGGCTCGGGGAAATATCCTCCTGGCGTTTCGCCACAAACGCATCGAGTTCCTCGCGGACGGCAGGGTCCATCGGCG
>NZ_RZRY01001335.1:0-866 GCF_003998035.1 Mesorhizobium sp. M2A.F.Ca.ET.039.01.1.1
TCGGCGCGCTGATGCTGACCTGCGGCCACTATGACGGCTCCGGCGATTTTGCCTTCCACGTCGGCATCCCCGGCAAAAGCGGTGTCGGCGGCGGCATTTTGGGCATCGTGCCCGGCGTGGCTTCGCTGGCTGTTTGGTCGCCCGGCCTCAACGAGAACGGCAACTCCAAGCTCGGCTCCATCGCCCTGGAGAAGCTCGCACGGATGATGAACTGGTCGATCTTCGCGCCATAGGCAAGTCGATATTCAGGTGAGGCCGGCCTGCAAATGGCGGTTTCCTGCGCTTCCGGTGCTCACTCCGGTTCTCGGAACCAACCATTTTCGACTCGGCCTGATCTGAATGTCGATTTGCCTTGCGCTTCGGCAAACAAAAAATCCCGCGCCAGGTGGCGCGGGATCTTTGCAAAGAAATCAGTCCAACAATTTGAAAAGCTTAGAAGAAACCCTTGCGCTGCCACCAGCCTGCGCGCTTCGGTTTGTCCTCGGCCTTGGCCTCTTCGGACACGTTCGAGGAGACGACGGGAACAACCGGCGCATCGATCGACTGCGGCTTGCGCCGCGTCGGGTGGGCATTGGCGGCGGGCTCGGCCTCGGCCGCCGCGGCAGCCGCCGGCTCCGGCTCGACCGCCACGGGCGCGACCTGGGCTTCCGCCACAGATTCGGACACCGTCTCTGCCACGGCTTCCTCGGCGGCCTTCTTGGCGCGCGAACGGCGGGGCTTCTTCGGCTTTTCGACCGCCTCGGCGTCGTCATTGGCGGCCGCGGGGGCAGCAGGCTGCTCAGGCGCGGCTGCCACGGCCGGCTCGCCTGCGGCGTCCTCATCTTCCGCTGCTTCGTCCTCGCCGTCGCCAGCGGGGGCCTCTGAAG
>NZ_RZRY01001336.1:0-866 GCF_003998035.1 Mesorhizobium sp. M2A.F.Ca.ET.039.01.1.1
AGCGAGTACTGAGTAGTGATCTATTCACTATTCACTATTCACACTTACAGCCCCAGCCAGTCGAACCAGCCGCCCTTCTTGCCTTCCGCCTGTGCCTTGAGGCGGCGCTCCTTCTTGTATTCGTCCTCGCCGAGTTCGTTCTGCGGCGCGGCATCGGAGGGCTGGCGATAGGCAAGCGGCGGCTCGCTCAGATATTTGCGAGTGGTCGGGTCGCCCTGCTTCTGCTCGGCAAGCCGGCGCTGGATCTCGGCGGTGCGCGTAGCGCTGGAATCATCGGGCGACCAGCGTGGCGGGTGGCTGGAGGCCGAGTCAGCCATCGCCTTCTTCACCGACGCGGGATCGGTCTGGACATCCTCGACGGCTTCCGGCTGGTAATTCGGATCGTTCTGGTGGGCGGTGGCGTCGGCGCGGATGCGGGCGCGGCGCGCCTCGGGCGATTCGGGCCACTCGGTGCTCGCCGTCTCGATGCTTTCCTGCGGCGGCGGCAGGTTTTGCTTCTGCCCCGGCGCGGGTTTCACCAGGTCAGGGCGCGGCTTGTAGTCGATCGGAGTGCGGCGCTTCGGCGTGATCGAGGCCGCGCCCGAAACGTCGTCGAAGAGCTGCGCGGCTGCCGTCTTGTCGGTTCCGTAGGTCGGCGAGCTCATGCAGCCCGACAAGGCGATGGCCGATACCACAAGCGGCGCCACCAGCGCGGCGCGCGCGAACGTTCTGTCGGTCATGCCAAAAAGTCCCACTCTAACTGCCTTTCGGTCGCCACCGGCCAAGGGCACGGTCCCCTTCTTCCCCGCACTTGCGACGGAAATCCGGCGACAATTTGTCTGCCGGAGTGTCGCGTGTTTACCTCAACCACTTGTTAAGGGCAACGC
>NZ_RZRY01001337.1:0-861 GCF_003998035.1 Mesorhizobium sp. M2A.F.Ca.ET.039.01.1.1
ATCCCGGCGCGCGGCATCCAAGAGGTCGAGGATCAGCGATTGCTGTTGTGCGTTGAAGGTGATCACACCGAGCGTTGGACGCCCATTCTCGGGCAGCGCCAGCCATTGCTTCATCCGCCCGACGGCCTCGCGCACGACCGCCATTGCCTCGACCTTGTTCGTCCGGCTCTTGCCGCGGTCATAGATGCCATCGGGTATTTTGCGCAGGCTCACCGCGCGATCGTCGACCGCCGGAGACGGGAACGTGACAAGCCGGTTGTTGTAATAGTGGTGATTGGAGAAGGCGATCAACGACTCGCTTCGGCTTCGATAGTGCCATCTGAGATCGCGCACCGGAATCCCCGACGCCCTTGCTTCGTCAAGGATGCTCTCGAGGTCTTTCTCGTGGTCGGCGATATCTTCCTCTTCCTCGTTGCGGCCGAAGAAATTGGTCGGCGGCAGCTGTTTTGGATCGCCAACGATGATGGTCTGTCGCGCCCTGGCAATGGCGCCGACGGCGTCCCAGGTGGTTATCTGCGAGGCTTCGTCGAAGATCACCACGTCGAACAGCGCCTGGTTGGGCGGCAGGTACTGCGCGATCGAGAGCGGTGACATCAGCATGCAAGGGGCGAGCTTGCCAAAGCTCTGTGGTATCTTGCCAATGACGTCGCGGATCGACAGGCTGGGTCGCTGGAGTTCCATCTGATAGCGCAGCAACCCAAGCTCGGAGTTGCGCGAGACGCTCTGTACCGAAGGCAGCCCATGCGCAAGCGCGCTGACGACGCGCTGCGTGGCATGCGTGCGCACTAGATCGTCGATCTCGCGAAACTCGCTGATCGCATTCTCATGCTGGAATCTGCGGAAGTTGCACAACACCGCGTC
>NZ_RZRY01001338.1:0-861 GCF_003998035.1 Mesorhizobium sp. M2A.F.Ca.ET.039.01.1.1
ATCAGATAGAGCGAGCCCGCTATCTTCATGGCGAGCTGCAGGGAGGGCACCGCGGCGAGCAGGCCGGCAAGGCCGGCCGCGCCGGCGGCCGCCACGGTCGCCAGCCCCGCCGCGCTGCCGGCCATCAGCGGCACCGAACGGCGAAAGCCGAATTGCGCGCCGGAGGCGGTCGACAATGTCGTGGCGATGCCGGGCGTCGAGGTCGAGATCAGCGCGAACAGGACCAGCGGGATGATGGTTTCGGACATGCGGGCTTCCCAGTCGAGGAGCCGGCATGCTTATGCGCTTGGCGGCATCAGTAAATGCAATGTTTGACATGGTTTGCATTATAGAATATAATGGAAGCCATGATCCGCGATCTCGACACGAGCCTCATCCGCACCTTCGTCATGACGGCCGACAAGGCCAGCATGACGGCGGCGGCCAATGCGCTCCACCTGACGCAAGGCGCCGTCAGCCAGCAGGTCAAACGGCTGGAAGATGTGCTGGGGCAACGCCTGTTCGAGCGCGACCGCCGCGGTCTGAAGCTGACCCGTTCCGGCGAGCGGCTGCTCGACAAGGCCAGGCGCCTGCTGCAGCTCAATGACGAGATCCTCGCCGAAATCAGGGGCGGGGCGGTTGCCGGACAGGTGCGGATCGGCGTGCCTTACGATCTCGTCGGCACGCTGCTCGCGCCGGTGCTGAAAGCCTATGCCGAAGCCTATCCGCAGGTGGAGATATCGCTGGTCTGCGCCTCGTCGCCGGAACTCGCGGCGGCCCTGGCTGCGGGCACGATCGACCTTGCCGTCATCGAGGAGCGTGTCGGCCCCAGCGCCGGCGAATGCCTGCTCGTCGACCGGCTGGTCTGGGTCGGCGCCAGAG
>NZ_RZRY01001339.1:0-858 GCF_003998035.1 Mesorhizobium sp. M2A.F.Ca.ET.039.01.1.1
ATTGTGGGCTATTCCTTCTGGGAGCTGTCATGGCCGCGCCTATGGTCCAATTCACCGATGTGCGCAAACTATACGGCGCACATCCTGTTCTGAACGATCTAAGTTTCAGTGTTTCGCCTGGAGAGAAATTGGCGCTGATTGGCGCGTCAGGCTCGGGCAAGACCACAATCCTGCGGATCTTGATGACCCTCGAAGAAATTGAAGGCGGCAGTGTCGCCATCCAGGGCTCTCCACTGTGGAGCCCTGGCATGGCGAAGCTAAGTGCGCGACAACGCGAAACTCAGCTCCACGAGATGCGTCGAAACATCGGCATGGTGTTTCAGCAATTTAATCTATTCCCCCACATGACAGTCGTGCGCAACGTGACCCTGGCGCCGATCCTAACTCAAGGGCTTTCTCAGGCAGCCGCCAAGGTTTTGGCTATGGAACTGCTCGACATGGTGGGCATGGCGCACAAAGCTGACGCGCTTCCTGCCGAACTGTCCGGTGGCCAAAAGCAACGTGTGGCGATAGCACGGGCGCTCGCACTGAAGCCAAAAGTCATGTTGTTCGATGAGGTCACCTCGGCGCTGGATCCCGAGTTGGTCGAGGAAGTTCTCAATGTAATGCGCAAACTGGCGGTCGAGACCGACATGACGATGCTGCTCGTCACCCACGAGATGAGTTTCGCCCGCGATTTTGCTGATCGCGTGCTGTTTTTGGACGGCGGGCGCATTGTAGAGGAAGGCCCCCCCAAGGAAATCTTCTCGAACCCGCAGCAAGAACGGACCAAGCAATTTCTTCACAAGATTGTGGCTGCGGGACTAAGTCTTTAGATGTCACCGTCTATTGAATTCTTGCCCATAATCCTCACTGGAG
>NZ_RZRY01000133.1:0-12209 GCF_003998035.1 Mesorhizobium sp. M2A.F.Ca.ET.039.01.1.1
GCAGCTTTTGTCTTGGCAGCAGCCTTAGCCATTGAGGCGTTCTCCCTTCTCGTCGACGAACACCATACCGGTGACTTCCACCTCGATCGTGCCGTTCGGCATCGGCACATAGAGCGTCTCAACCATGCGATCGCGGCCGCCGGCAACCAGCGCCAGCGCGATGGAACGGCCGCAATTCTCCGACCAGTAGCTGGAGGTGACGTGGCCAATCATCTTCATCGGGATCGGCTGCTTCGGATCCGCGACAATCTGCGCGCCCTCTTCCAGCACGACTTTCGGGTCCTTGGTCTTCAGCCCGACAAGCTGCTTGCGGCCCTTGGCCACCAGGTCCGGCCGGGTCAGGCCGCGAATGCCGACGAAGTCGGTCTTCTTCTTGCCGACCGCCCAGTCGAGCCCGGCATCGTTCGGCGTCACCGTGCCGTCGGTGTCCTGGCCGACGATGATATAGCCCTTCTCGGCGCGCAGCACGTGCATCGTCTCGGTGCCGTAGGCGGTCGCGCCATGCTTCTGCCCTTCGGCCCACAGCGCTTCCCAGACCGCCTCGCCGTAGTCGGCCGGTACGTTGACCTCGAAACCGCGCTCGCCGGTGAAGGACATGCGGAACAGCCTTGTCGGCACGCCGCAGATCTTGCCCTCGCGCACCGACATATGCGGCATCGCCTCGTCCGACATGTCGATGCCTTCGACCAGCGGCGCGATGATGTCGCGCGACTTGGGCCCCTGCACCGCGATCACCGCCCATTGCTCGGTGATCGAGGTCAGCCAGACATTGAGATGCGGGAACTCGGTCTGGAGGTAATCCTCCATATGGTTCATGACGCGCGGCGCGCCACCGGTCGTCGTCGTCACATGGAAACGGTCCGGTGCCAGTCGACCGACGACGCCGTCGTCATAGATGAAGCCGTCCTCGCGCAGCATGATACCGTAGCGGCAGCGGCCAGTTTCCAGCTTCTCCCACGGATTGGTGTAGAGCAGCTCCATGAATTTCGCCGCGTCGGACCCGACCACCTCGATCTTGCCGAGCGTCGAGGCGTCGAACAGGCCGCCCACCTTGCGCACCGTCACGCATTCGCGGTTGACGGCGGCGTGCATGTCCTCGCCCGCCTTGGGGAAATACCAGGCGCGCTTCCAGTGGCCGACATCCTCGAACACCGCACCTTGGCGTACCGCCCAGCAATGCGTCGCCGTGCGCCGGGTCGGGTCGAACAGCGCGCCGCGCGCGTGCCCGACGATCGAACCGAAAGTGACCGGCGTATAGGGCGCGCGGAACGTGGTGAGGCCGACCTGCGGGATCGGCTTGCCGAGTTCCTCTGCGGCGATCGCCAGGCCATGCATGTTGGACGTCTTGCCCTGGTCGGTCGCCATGCCATTAGTGGTGAAGCGCTTGACGTGCTCGATGGAGCGCATGCCTTCATGCACCGCCTGGCGGATGTCCTTGGCGGTGACGTCGTTCTGGAAATCGACGAAGGCCTTGACCGTGGTGCCTTGCCCGGCGCCGGGGGCAGCGCCCAGCATGCCGCGCGACCAGCTCTCGCCGGCATCGACCTTTGGCTTGGCGCCTTTTCCGGCCTTGCCGCCGGCTTCCTTCGCCGCCTTGGCGCCGGCCGCATAGGCCTCGTCTACCGTCGCGTCCAGCCCGTCCGTGCCGTTGCAGGCGCCGACCGAGACGCAATCCTGCGCGTAGGTGCCGGGCACGAAGCGCTTGGTCTCGTCGTTGAAGGCGACCTTGCCGCGCGACTGCGAGAACAGATGCACCGACGGCGTCCAGCCGGCCGACATCAGGATCGCGTCGACCGGGATGGTGCGTCCGCCGCCGCCATTCTTCGGCTGCACGGTCATGGACGACACGCGCAATTTGCCGCCGGCGCTCACCACCGCGCGGCCGAAATTGATCTCGATGCCGAGCGCCCTCGCCTCGTCGATCACCGGCCCCGACGGATTGTCGCGCAGGTCGACGATGGCCGCGATGTTGACGCCGGCCTTTTTGAGATCGATCGCCGCAGCGTAAGCGGAATCATTGGCCGTATAGACGCCGACATTCCTGCCCACCGCGACGCCATAGTGGTTGAGATAGGTGCGCGCCGCCGAAGCCAGCATGACGCCCGGACGGTCGTTGTTGGCGAACACCATATGGCGCTCGATGGCGCCGGTGGCGATGACGACGCGATTGGCGCGCACCTGCCACAGGCGTTCGCGCGCCAGGTCGTGGCCGGGATTCTTCAGGTGATCACTGACCCGCTCTACCAAGCCGACGAAGTTTTGCGCGTAATAGCCGAAAGCCGTGGTGCGGGAGAGCACCCGCACATTGTCCATCGCCTTGAGCCTGGCGATCGCGGCTTGCGCCCAGGCATAGCCATTCTCGCCCTCGATTTTGGCGCCGCTCTCGAAGCGCAGGCTGCCGCCGAATTCGGCCTGCTCGTCGGCGAGGATCACCCGCACGCCCGTTTCGGCGGCGGCAAGGGCAGCTGCAATGCCGGCAGCGCCCCCGCCCAACACCAGCACCTCGCAATGCGCGTAGCGCGCGGCATAGTGGTCCGGGTCCGGCTTGTCCGGAGAAACGCCAAGGCCGGCCGCGGCGCGGATCTTCGGCTCGTAAAGGCTCTTCCAAGCGGCCTTCGGCCACATGAAGGTCTTGTAGTAGAAGCCGGCCGAAAATAGCGGCGAGGCGATGTCATTGACGGCGCCGACGTCGAAGGAAAGCGACGGCCAGCGGTTCTGCGAATGGGCGGTCAGCCCGTCATAGAGCTCCTGGACAGTGGCGCGCACATTCGGCGTCTTGCGAGCATCGTCCCGCACGATCTGCACCAGCGCGTTCGGCTCTTCCGCGCCGGCCGACAGGACGCCGCGGGGCCGATGGTATTTGAACGATCGCCCGACCAGATGCACGCCGTTGGCGAGCAGCGCCGAGGCGAGCGTGTCGCCCTCGATGCCGACATAGGACTTGTCGTCGAAACTGAAGGAGGCGGTCTTCGCCTGGCTGAGGCGACCGGCGCCGGAAATGCGGAACATGGCGTTCATTTCGCGGCTCCGGGCAGCTTCGCGGGCTTCGGCTCGCCGGCCTTGTAGGTCATGACGAACTTGTCGGTGACGGTGTCGCGCACGGCGTTGAAGAAGCGCGCGCAGCCATGGATGTGGCGCCAGCGCTCATAGATGACGCCCTTCGGGTTCGCGCGGATGAAGAAGAATTTCTCGAAATCGTCGTCGCTCTCGGCGGCAATGTTCGTCGGGCGCGCGATATGCGCCTCGCCGGCATTGCGGAACTCGAGTTCCGGGCGCTCTTCCTCGCAATAGGGACAGCGGATGAGAAGCATCTGGGTGATCCTAAAACTTGCCGTGACCGACGCGCGCGTCGGCCTGTTGATCGCAATGCGACTGAGCCATCATCAGTGCGCCACCGCCGCCGCCGCGGCCTCGTCGATGAGGCGTCCGGTGCGGAAGCGCTCGAGGGTGAAAGGCGCGTTGATCGGGTGCGGCTCGTCCTTCGCGATCGTGTGCGCGAAGACATTGCCCGAGCCGGGCGTCGCCTTGAAGCCGCCGGTGCCCCAGCCGCAATTGACGTAAAGCCCCTTGACCGGTGTTTTCGCCAGGATCGGCGAGCGGTCGGGCGTGACGTCGACGATGCCGCCCCAGGAGCGCAGCATCTTCATGCGGGTGAAGATCGGGAACATCTCGCAGATGGCGTCCAGCGTGTGCTGCAATATGTGCAGGCCGCCGGTCTGCGAATAGGAGACATACTGGTCGGTGCCGGCGCCGATGACGAGCTCGCCCTTGTCGGACTGGGAGATATAGGCATGCACGGTGTTGGACATCACCACGCAGGGCACCACCGGCTTGACCGGCTCCGACACCAGCGCTTGCAGCGGATAGCTTTCGAGCGGCATGCGCACGCCGGCCATGTTCATGATGACCGAGGAATGGCCGGCCGCCACCACGCCGACCTTCTTGGCGCCGATGAAGCCGCGCGTCGTCTCCACGCCGCTGACAGCGCCGTTCGCCGCCCGCTTGATGCCCGTGACCTCGCAGTTCTGGATGATGTGCACGCCGCGCGCCGAAGCGCCGCGCGCATAGCCCCACGCCACCGCGTCATGGCGCGCCGTGCCGCCGCGCCGCTGCAACGCGGCGCCCATTACCGGATAGCGCGCTTCCTTGGAGATGTTGAGCGGCGGGCAGAATGCCTTCGCCTCTTCCGGCGTCAGCCATTCATTGTCGATGCCGTTGAGGCGGTTGGCGTGGATATGGCGCTTGAACACCTGCACGTCATGCACGTTGTGCGCCAGCATCATGACGCCGCGCGCCGAATACATGACGTTGTAGTTGAGCTCTTGGCTCAATCCATCCCACAGCTTCAGCGCACGGTCGTAGATGCCGGCGCTTTCATCATAGAGATAGTTGGAGCGGATGATTGTGGTGTTGCGACCAGTGTTGCCGCCGCCGAGCCAGCCCTTTTCCAGCACCGCGATGTTGGTGATGCCGTGCTCGCTCGCCAGGTAATAGGCCGTCGCCAGGCCGTGCCCGCCGGCGCCGACGATGATGACGTCGTATTCCTTCTTCGGCTCGGGCGAGGTCCACTGCTCTTTCCAGCCCTTGTGGCCGCGCATCGCCTCGCGGGCGATGGCGAATACCGAATATTTCTTCACGTTATAGCCTCGCGCCAAAAATCGCGGATGTCGTCCGCCCGTCACGCGAGGAGTATCACTAGCGAAACCGCGATGTCATCCTTGCGCTGTTTGCGACGGCGCTTGCCGCTTTGCGCCATGCCGAAAGGATGGCGTCCGGGCTGGTAGCCGCGGCCGCGATCGGCCATACCGGCTGCTCCGAGACCTACAGGATCAATATGGGCAACGCCTGGTGGAATCTGACCCTGCGCTTTCTGCTGGAACTTGCTGCGCTGCTCGGGCTCGGCATGGCAGGCTGGAGCCTGTCCGAAGGATGGTGGCGCTGGCTCTTCGCCTTGGCCTTGCCGCTTGTTGCGGCTGCACTGTGGGGAACCTTCGCGGTTCCTGACGACCCAAGCCGGTCAGGCCGCGCGCCGGTTCCTGTGCCGGGCGCGGCGCGGTTGGCGCTGGAACTCGTCATCCTGTTCGGCGGCGCCGCCGGATTCTATCTGGTCGGTCATGCGGCCGCGGGCATCGTCATGGCCCTGCTGATCGCCCTCACCTACGCCTTCTCCCTGGACCGGCTGGGCTGGCTGTTGCGGCAGTAGGGGCAACAGCAGCCTTTGCCGCGGCCGAAGCCGGACGCTTCGATCAACCGGACGTGATCCGTGAGGCGGACGGCGGGCACACTCATCCGCTGAAATATCGCGATACGGCCTTGCATTTCGGCCCGTTTTGACGATTTTCGTTTCCCGTCGAAATCGGACCGGAACGATGCTGCTGATCAGGACCTATGTTGCGCAGAGCGCCATCGAGGGCGTCGGTGTCTTCGCTGCCGAGCCGATCCGCAAAGGTGCTTCGATCTGGCGGCTCGATCCCGATTTCGACCGCCTGATTCCGATGGAAAAATATGAAGCGGCATCCCCTCATCTGAGGGAACTGCTCGACCGCTATGCCTATCCGAGCCCGGACAAGCCCGGCTTCATGGTCTATGAGGTCGACAATGGCCGCTTCATGAACCACTCCGAGCGGCCGAACACGGATTTCTCGCAATATGGCGGCGCCACCGCCATTCGCGACATCGCCGCCGGCGAGGAAATCACCTGCGATTACGGCGAGTTTTTCGAGGATTTCGCACGCCTCCATCTGGCGGCGGTGGAAGATTGAATCGCGGCCTAGCGCACTGCTCCGGTTTTTGATCGCGCTTTCCCGCAATCAGCGGTGGACATCCCGGCCTGATTCTGCTATCAGCCGCCACAATTCGCGGTGCAACTCGCCGCGGAGGCATCTCGGCTATTGCCGATTGCCTAACGATTTCAAACCCGAAGACAGGATTGCCCGTGCAGGTACTCGTCCGCGACAACAACGTTGATCAGGCGCTTCGCGCGCTGAAGAAGAAAATGCAGCGCGAAGGTATCTTCCGTGAAATGAAGATGCGCGGTCACTACGAGAAGCCGTCCGAGAAGCGTGCCCGCGAGAAGGCGGAAGCCGTGCGCCGCGCCCGCAAGCTGGCCCGCAAGCGCGCCCAGCGCGAAGGCCTGCTGCCGATGACCCCGCGTCCGGCTCCGGCCGGTGCTGGTGGCGCGCCGCGTTCGCCGCGCTCATAACGCCTATTTTTCGTCCTTTTCGAAGGATACCGAAGGTGGCGCGATGCGGAATCGCCGCCACCTTTTTGTTTATAGATTCGAGCCGGTCGGAGAGGGAACGGACTGACGGCGCTGCGGCAGTGAGGACAAAGATGAACGCTATTACCGTGGAGCGTGGAACCGGTTTTCGCGGCTTCGCCCTGACGGCGGCCCTGCTTTCGGGTCTGATGCTTGCAGCATGCCAGACGGCCCCGACAGGTGAGTTCAACTCGATCGACAAGGCGCAAGGCTCAAGCGAGAACATCTCCTCGCTCTCGGCGGTCATTCAGCGCAATCCGCAGGATCCCGAGGGCTATAATGTGCGCGGCTCGGCCTATGGCCGCGGCGGCCAGTACCAGGCGGCGCTCAAGGACTTCAACCAGGCCATCCAGCTCAATCCGAACTTCTACCAGGCCTACTCGAATCGCGCGCTGATTCAGCGTTTCCTCGGCAATCAGGAAGCCGCTCTGGCCGACTACAACCGCTCGATCCAGATCAACGCCAACTACGATGCCGCCTATATCGGCCGCGGCAATCTCTACCGTAAGGCGGGCCGCACCCAGGATGCCTTCAACGACTTCCAGAAGGCGATCCAGCTCGACACCACGGATGCGCGCGCCTACCACAATCGCGGTCTGATCTATCAGAGCCAGGGCCAGCACAAATTCGCCATCGAGGACTTCTCGACCGCCATCTCGCTGGCGCCGGACGCCGCCGAGCCCTACAACGGCCGCGGCCTCTCCTATCTTGCGACAGGCGACGAGGACAACGCCTTCTCCGACTTCAACATGGCCATCAAGCTCGACGGCAAGAATGCCGAGGCCTGGGCCAACCAGGCGCTGATCTACGAGCGCCGTGGCGACAAGGTCAGGGCCGCCAAGTCCTACCGCGAGGCGATCCACCTCGACCCGAACTACCAGCCGGCCAAGGACGGCCTGTCGCGCACCGGCGGCAACGCCAGCTGAAGCCTGTAACGGAAGGGCATCTCGCGCCAGGCGCGGTCGCCGCCGGCGGCCGCAGTGTTGCGCCGTGGCGACGCCGATAGCGATCCGTTAACCGCCCAGGGCAGTGCGTTAACCTTTGCCATGTTCGCGCCAAGTTTTCGGCGGAACGCTCCTTGCACCTCGACCGTTTAAGCCGGGGCCAAGATTTTCGCGAAAGGACCTTTCCAATGATCAAATCCCTTGCCTGTGCCGCTGCCGCGCTTGCCGCCACGGTCCTCGCTTCCCCAGTCAGCGCCGGCACGCTCCGGCTCGGCACGCTCGATTGCACGATCGACGGCGGCGTCGGCTATGTCATCACGTCCAACAAGGGCGTGTCCTGCACCTTCCGTCCCTATCATCACGATCCGGCCGAGCAGTACACCGGCATGATCTCCAAGCTCGGCGTCGACATCGGCCAGACGCATCAGGGCCAGCTGGTCTGGGCGGTGCTCGGCGCCACGCGCCATCATGAGGCGGGCGACCTCGCCGGCAGCTATTACGGCGTCAACGCCGAGGCTTCCGTCGTGACCGGCGGCGGCGCCAATCTCCTGGTCGGCGGCCTCGACGGCGCCTTCATGCTGGAGCCGCTCAGCGTGCAGGCGCAGACCGGCGTCAACCTGGCCGTCGCGGTGGCGTCGCTGGACCTCGTCCACTCCTACAAATAGGCGCTCAGCCGCTAACGACATCCGCCTATACGCGCGGCCCGGAACAGGACATTGTAGCCGTTCCGGGCCGCATGCTTTTGAGCAATTCCAGGAAAAGTGAGACACGGTTTTCCGTCCGGAATTGCGTCAAAAAGAAGAGGGGGGACATATGTCGAGGATCATCGCCGCAGCCGCGATGGCGATCGTTGCACTGGCCGGGCAGGCCCGAGCGGAGACCGGCGGCGTTGAGCTCGGCGTCTTGGATTGCGCCATCGGCGGCGGCAGCGGCTTCGTCTTCGGCTCAAGCCAGGATCTGAGCTGCACCTTCATGCCGGCCGACAAGACCTTCGCGCCGGAAGCCTATTTCGGCGCCGTCAACAAGTATGGTCTCGACATCGGCACGACCAGCCAGAGCGTGATGCGCTGGCTGGTGCTGACGCCGATGAACAACATCTACGCCCCGGGTGCGCTTGCCGGCGACTATGTCGGCGCCAGCGCCGAAGTGACCGCCGCGGTCGGCGCCGGCGCCAATCTCCTGGTCGGCGGCACCGGCAACGCCTTCACTCTGCAGCCGCTCAGCGTCCAGACCCAGACCGGTCTCAACATCGCCATCGGCGTCAGCCAGTTCCAGCTGCGCAGCACAGCGAACTGACTGACCACCAGGGCCGGTGGAGCCTTCCTTCCACGACAAGCGAAAAAGCCTCTTGAGCTCAACCGCGCTTGAGGTTCTACAAGCCCTGCCGAACTGGACCTGGCGCCCATTCGCAATGCGGATGAGGCTGCGGATCGCAAGCAGGAGATCGACGTGACGGCAGCAAGCGGCAACAAGGCAGGTGGCGACAAGATAGATTGGCCCGCGCTGTGGGCAAATGGCGACTTGGCACGCTTCTGCTTCATCAGCCTCGGCATCCTGCTCCATGCCACCAATGAGACGATGATCGCGACGGTCATGCCGGCGATGGTCGGCGATATTGCCGGCGTGCAGTTCGTCGGCTGGTCGCTGGCCGTATACGAACTCGGCGCCATCGTCGCGGGTGCCGCCGCCGGCCGGCTGGTCAGCTTCGTCGCCCTGCGCACCAACATGATAGCCGCAGCCCTTCTTTATGCCGCTGGCGCGCTGGTCTGCGCCACCGCGCCATCGATGCCGGTCTTCCTGGCCGGGCGGCTGGTCGAGGGCCTGGGCGGTGGTGCGCTCGTCTCGCTCGCCTTCGTCTCGGTCGAGCGCCTGTTCCCGCGCAATATCTGGCCGCAGCTTTTCGGCATCATCTCGGCGATTTGGGGTGTCGCCGCCTTCAGTGGCCCGATGCTCGGCGCAATCATGGTCGATTTCCTGTCCTGGCGCTGGGCCTTCGGTGTCTTCACGTTTGGCGGTGCGGCCATGGCGCTCGCAAGCTTCGCCGTGCTTGGCACGCCGCAGGCGAAGCGGCCGCAGGCCGGCGCCGGCCCGACGCCCGCCTTTCCCTTCCTGGCGCTCGGATGCCTTGCCGTCAGCGTCGTGCTGATCGCCGCCGCTGGCGTCGACATCGCCTTGCTGCGCTCGTCGCTGCTCATACTGCTCGGCCTGGCCGGCCTCGCGCTGTTCTTCCGCGTCGATGCGCTGAAGCCGCGCTCGCGCCTGTTTCCCTCGCAACTTTTTTCCTGGAATTCCGCGCTCGGCAGCGGCATGACCATGGTGGCCGCCTCCTCCGTGGCGACCTGCACCTTCGCCATTTACGGGCCGTTGCTGCTGACCACGCTGCACGGCATCCCGATCCTGACGACAGGCTATATCATCGCCGCCGAATCGATTGCCTGGTCGATCCTGTCGATCCTCGTCGCCAATGCGCCGCTGCATCGCGAGCGGTCGATCATCGTCGTCGGCGCGCTGATGATCGCCTGCGGCATTGCCGGCTTCGCCTACACGATCCCGACCGGCTCGATCCCGCTGATCCTGCTTTGCGCCCTTCTGCAGGGCGGCGGCTTCGGCGTCGCCTGGCCGTTCCTGACGCGCGTGATCGTCGCCTCGGCGCGCGAGGGCGAACAGACCATCGCCTCGGCCGCCGTGCCGACGATGCAGCGCATCGGCTATGCGGTAGGCGCCGCCCTTGCCGGCATTATCGCTAATGCCTGTGGGTTCTCCGATGGCCTGAGTCGCGAGGCGGCCGCGATCGTCGCCGGCTGGCTGTTCCTGGCTTTCGTGCCGCTCGGGATCGTCGGGTGCCTGGCCGCGCTCAGGATGTCGTTGACGGCGAACCGGCCGCAAATGGCCACGGGCTGACGTTCCAGACCACGAGCTTATCGAGAGCTGCGAGGCGGCAGACCCTCAAAGCGACGGCAGAACCTTGCGGATGTGATCGGCAAAGGCCGTGGCCGCGGGCGATCGTTCCGCATCGGCGAAAATGATCACGATACCGAGCCCGGGCAGCGGAGGAAGCGGAGCGCCGAGAATATGGAGATCGGGCGGCACCGCCCCCTCCGCCATCACGCTGATCGCCAGCCCTGACCGCGCAACGGCGATCAGCCCGGCAAGGCTGTTGGAGGCATAGGCTATCTTGTAGCGCAGGCCGGCGCGGGTCATGGCCTCGCAGGCCCCCTTGTGGTCGATCGCGTTCGACGCAGCCAGGGCGAGTGGGACGGTGTCGCCGAAATCGTAGAGTTCCAGGGTTGGCCGGCTGCCGACCCAGACCAGCGATTCCCTGCGCACGACATCCGGCGCATCGCCTGGATTGGGTGTGGAAACGAGCGCCAGATCGACCTGACGCGCATTGATGAGCGTGCGCAGTTCGACCGTCGGCGCCGAGACCACCTTGATCTCGACATCGGGATACATTGTGCCGAAACTCTTCAAGAGCGCCGGGAAGAACGCGCTCAGATAGTCTTCGGGGCTGCCGAAGATGATCGACCCATGCAGGCCCTGGTCGGAAAAGGCCGAGATCGCCTCGTCATGGATTCTGAGGATGCGCTCGGCATAGGCCAGAAAACGTTCGCCGCTGCCGGTCAGCCGCACGCCGCTGCCGCTGCGATGAAAAAGGCTCTGGCCAAGCGCTTCTTCCAATCGCTGGATCTGCATGGTCACGGCCGATTGCGTGCGCCCGACCTGCACCGCCACGGCGCTCAGCGTGCCGGAATGCGCCGCGCGCACGAATGTCGACAGGAGCTTGAGATCGAGTGGAGCCTGCATATCAAATCCATTGATATCCGGATCCGATTACTATCAATTTTACTGCACCCGCGCCAAGTGCTATCTAGTCATCTGGTCGCTTTGGTGGAGCTGGAACCATGTCAAAAAACCAGGATCGCGGGTTCTGGAATGCGGCGCAAAAGCATCTGATACGCTATGGCGGCAGCTTCGAGCCGGCAATCATCGAGCGCGCCGCGGGATCCTTCGTCTACGATGCGGATGACAAGCCCATCCTCGATTTCACCTCCGGGCAGATGAGCGCGCTGCTCGGGCATTCTCACCCCAGGATCGTCTCAACGGTGAGCCGCCAGGTCGGTCAGGTCGCGCATCTGTTCAGCGGCATGCTCTCCCGTCCCGTGGTCGAGCTTGCCGTGCGCCTGGCGGCGCTGGCGCCAGGGCTCGACCGGGTTCTGCTTTTGTCGACCGGAGCGGAATCGAACGAAGCCGCGATCCGCATGGCCAAGCTGGTGACCGGCAAGCACGAGATCGTCGCCTTTTCGAAGAGCTGGCACGGCATGACCGGCGTGGCAGCGTCAGCAACCTACAGCGCCGGCCGCAAGGGCTATGGACCTGCCGCGGTCGGCTCGCTCGCGATCCCGGCGCCGAACAGTTTTCGGCCGCGTTTCAAGCATGCCGACGGCTCGCTGGATTGGCAGACCGAGCTCGACGATGCTTTCGATCTGGTCGACAGCCAATCGACGGGCAGCCTGGCGGCCTTCGTCGCCGAACCGATCCTGTCGAGCGGCGGCATATTGGAGCTGCCGCAAGGCTACCTGGCGGCTCTCCAGCAGAAGTGCCGCGAGCGCGGCATGCTGCTGATCCTGGACGAAGCGCAGACAGGCATCGGCCGCACCGGACATATGTTCGCCTTCCAGAGGGACGGCGTTACGCCGGATATCCTGACGCTTTCCAAGACGATCGGCGCCGGCCTTCCGCTTTCGGCCGTCATGACGACGGCCGAGATCGAGGAGGAAGCGCATGCGAAAGGTTTTCTCTTCTACACCACGCATGTCTCCGATCCGCTGCCGGCGGCCGTGGGCCTGGCGGTGCTCGATGTGGTGGAAGAAGAAAAGCTCGTCGAACGGGCGCGCAACATGGGAGCGAAACTGTCCGCCGGCCTGTCCAGCCTGAAGCAGCGCTATGAATGCGTCGGCGACGTGCGCGGCCGCGGTCTCCTGCTCGGCGTCGAGATCGTCAAGGAC
>NZ_RZRY01001340.1:0-855 GCF_003998035.1 Mesorhizobium sp. M2A.F.Ca.ET.039.01.1.1
CTTGTTGATCGACTTCAGATAGGTCTCGTCCATGTGGAAGCGCTCGGCCAGCGCCTCGGTGACCGAGGTGTAGCACATGCAGTTGAGCTTGGCCTTCTGGCTGTAATCCTCGGGGATCGAGGCGACATACGGGCCGGCCGCGTCTTCCGGCGTGATCGTGTAGGAAGCAAAGGGATCGCCGCCCGACTGGGCGAGCGCGGCCTGGATGCCGACCGCATCTGTCGACTTCAGATTGGTGCCGTTTATTTCGTTATAGGCGGCCAGCGCCTTGTCGACATTGGAGCCGAAGCGCCCATCGATCACGCCCGGCGAGGCGCCGCCGCGATCGAGCAGCACCTGCAGCGCGGCAACATCCTGACGCACCCCGAGCGACAGCGACGGATCGACACTGGCCTTGCCGCCCGTGTTCGGCGGCAACGAGGCCTGCGGATTGGTCTGCAGCACCTCGCCCTGGCCCGGCTGCTCCGGGTCGATCGACGCCTCGTTCAGCGGCTGGCGCTTGATCGTGTTGGACTTCGGCTCTTCCGGATAGGTGGTGGCGTAGCCTTCGTCATTGTTGGGCGCCGGCGGATAGGCATCGACGGAATTGTCGCCGCTATTGGGATCGTATTCGTCGACCGGCGGCGGGATGACCCGGCCATTCTCCTCCAGCTGCCGCCGGCGGAAGCGAGCCATGTCCTCGGGATTGTCGAGATAGTAGCGGTCGTCGTCCTCGGCCGGCGCGCGGCCGAGCTCCTGCATGCGCTGCCGGCGAAGCGCCCGGCGGTCGAGCCTGCTCCCCGGCGGCTGGATGGCGATGACCTTGCCGGTGTCGGCATCGACCAGCACCCGATTGCCCCTGGCGTCGTAATAGAT
>NZ_RZRY01001341.1:0-855 GCF_003998035.1 Mesorhizobium sp. M2A.F.Ca.ET.039.01.1.1
CTTCATCGTAAGGGACGTTCGCCTCCGCCAAAAGGACGTTCATGTGGCCGGGCATGCGGCCGGCGACCGGATGGATGGCGTATTTCACCTCGACGCCGTTGGCCTTGAGCTTGTCGGCCATCTCGCGCAGCGCATGCTGCGCCTGGGCCACCGCCATGCCGTAGCCGGGCACGATGATGACCTTCTGCGCGTTCATCATCAGATAGGCGGCGTCGTCGGCCGAGCCTTGCTTGACGGTGCGCTCGATGCCGTCGTCGCTTGCTGCGGCCGTCTCGCCGCCGAAGCCGCCGAGGATGACCGAGATGAAGCTCCGGTTCATGCCCTTGCACATGATGTAGGACAGGATCGCGCCGGACGAGCCGACGAGCGCGCCGGTGATGATCAACGCAAGGTTGCCGAGGGTGAAGCCAAGCGCTGCCGCCGCCCAACCGGAATAGGAGTTCAGCATCGAGACAACGACCGGCATGTCGGCGCCGCCGATCGGAATGATCAGGAGCACGCCGAGCACCAGCGAGGCGGCGACGATCAACCAGAAGACGAGCTTCGATTCGGTGCCGACCAGAAGCACGATCAGCACCACCAGGGCGACGCCGAGGACGATGTTGATCAAGTGGCGGCCGCCGATCATGATCGGCTTGCCGGACATGCGGCCGTCGAGCTTCAGGAAGGCGATGACCGAGCCGGTGAAGGTGATGGCGCCGATGGCCACACCCAGGCTCATCTCGACCAGCGCCTGCGCGTGGATGTCGCCGGCCGTGCCGATGCCAAAACTTTCCGGCGCGTAGATGGCGGCCGCGGCCACCATGACGGCGGCAAAGCCGACGAGCGAGTGGAAGGCGGCGACCAGTTGCGGCA
>NZ_RZRY01001342.1:0-854 GCF_003998035.1 Mesorhizobium sp. M2A.F.Ca.ET.039.01.1.1
CTCGAATTCGCCTCGACGGCCGATTTCGCGCGCCTTTCCCTTCCGAGAAATACGCTGGCCACGGCGCTTCTGGCATCGGCCATGCTGCTGCCGGCGGCCACTTCGAGCCATGCCGCGTCGGTCCTCCCAGAGCCGCGAGACGAGCTCCACCAGCCGGATGCGAAAGCCATGCTGCAGGACGCCAAGCGCGCGCTTCTGGCGGCCAATGGCGGCAACGGTGGCGGAAATGGCGGTGGCAACGGTGGCGGGAACGGCGGCAATGGCGGGAACGGCGGCAATGGCGGGAACGGCGGCAACGGAGGGAACGGAGGGAACGGCGGCAATGGAGGGAATGGCGGTAACGGTGGCAACGGCGGAAACGGTGGCAATGGAGGGAACGGCGGCAACGGAGGGAATGGCGGCAACGGAGGGAATGGCGGCAACGGAGGGAATGGCGGCGGAAACGGTGGCGGCAATGGCGGCGGCACCGGAAACGGCGGCGGCAATGGCGGGGGCGCCGGAAACGGTGGCGGCAACGGCGGTAGCGCCGGAAACGGCGGGAGCAATGGCGGCGGCACCGGAAACAGTGGCGGCAATGGTGGTAACGCTGGAAACGGCGGCAGCAATGGCGGCCATGGCGGCGGCCATCACGACTCCAATGTCGGCCATTCGGATGGCGGGCCCCGCTCCTGCGGATCATCCCCGCGAGTGTCTTGCTGACGCCGCCGCTTGACCTCGAAGCGCCGCGCGCCGGAGCGGCAGAAAGCAACGTCCTTCCAGTTTCCTGTTCCGGCTCGCCGCTCCGGCGGCGCGATGAACCGCCCTATGGGCCGGTGCGGTAGGCGAAATCGTCGATAGCGGCCTGCCAGTAGTGC
>NZ_RZRY01001343.1:0-853 GCF_003998035.1 Mesorhizobium sp. M2A.F.Ca.ET.039.01.1.1
GCACAGGATCCTGGAGTTCTCGCAGGTCTTCGTCGATGCGCCGTCGATCTTCAAGGGCTTGCTCAACCCGTTTTCGAGCGCGGCGCGAGAAGTCGCCGCCTGCTATGAGCGGCGCCTGTTCGCTGGCTCCAGGCCGATGTTGAAGAGCCTGCCGGAAAAGCCCTGGTTCGTGTTCTGCTCGAGCAATCTCGGCACCGGCTCGCTGTTTCGCCTGTCGCGGCGCTACGTGGCCGACTATCGCATTGGCGTCGCGTACAACGCCGACCTGCCGGTGGCTCTCGCGGTGGCTGCCTCCTCGGCTTTCCCGCCTTTCCTGTCGCCGCTTCGGCTCGACCTCACGCCCTTCGTGTGGAAGAACGATAAGCTCGACCCTTCGGTCGGCGCGCCGGTTCCGCCTTCCCGCGCCGTGCTCACCGATGGCGGCGTCTACGACAATCACGGCATCGAGCCGGCG
Organism: Mesorhizobium sp. M2A.F.Ca.ET.039.01.1.1; assembly: GCF_003998035.1. Classification (NCBI taxonomy): domain Bacteria; kingdom Pseudomonadati; phylum Pseudomonadota; class Alphaproteobacteria; order Hyphomicrobiales; family Phyllobacteriaceae; genus Mesorhizobium; species Mesorhizobium sp. M2A.F.Ca.ET.039.01.1.1. Next base: position 455 of record NZ_RZRY01001343.1, read on the forward strand.
CTGAAGCGCTGCCGCTGGCTGCTGGTGAGCGACGCCGGCGCGCCCTGGCAGGCTTCGAAGGCGGGCTACTGGAACTGGTTCTCGCAGCTCAAACGCGTGCTCGACACCACCGACAACCAGGTGCGCTCACTGCGGCGACGGGACCTGGTGGCGCGCTTCCAGGCGGCCAAGGACGCCGACGATCGCGGCCTGCCCGAAGACACGACCCGGCCCGACTATGCGGCAACGCGCGGCGTCTTCTGGTCGATCGCCAGCAAGCCGGACGCGAGCGAGCCGAATTTCGTGCAGACCGCCGCGACCGCGCCGGCGGATATCGGCACCTCACTGCATTTCCTAGGTAGCGAAGAGACGGTCGACCTGGTGAACTGGGGCTATTGCGCAGCCGACCAGGCGCTGCGG
>NZ_RZRY01001344.1:0-853 GCF_003998035.1 Mesorhizobium sp. M2A.F.Ca.ET.039.01.1.1
GCGTTGGTGCGATCACAGCCACTGCCTACCTAACTGCCGTCCTGGGGGTTATATCTCCCGACGCGGAGACGCCCAGTGCGTTCGCTTCTCTATGAAGCTGCGGTAGTGATCCTGACTCGCAGCCGGGCCGACAGCGACTTACGCAATTGAGCGAGGATGGCAAGGCCGAGGCACGAAGTTTTCCGGACGCTGGTTGATCAGGTCACGCTCATGCCCACCGAAGACGAACTGGCGTTTGTGCTTCGCGGTGATCTTGCCGCGCTCCTGGGGTTCGCGGCGAATAAGAAAAACCCCGACGTCTTTCGGAGGCCGAGGTTCTGGGTGCCTTGCTTTCGCAAGAATCGTTGGTTGCGGGACAGGAGTTGAACTTGTGAACTTCGGGTTGCCGGACGCCGTTCACCTTTCGAAGAACACGACTGTGGTTGGGTGGCAAGCCATCGGTCACCTGCAGCGGTCGAGTAATACCTTCGTGTAGCCGACTGCCGATAATGAAACACGATGCCGAAATGCGTTCCCGGCGATCCCTGCCCTTTTCGTCGGACTGCGAGGCCACGAAAATGGACAGGACAAACACGTTGGACTTGGTGGCGCCGACAATCTGCTCGAAGCGTTGCAAGTGCTTCGGCACCGACGACGAACTGATCGGCGTCAGAGCGGGTCTCGATGGATACTGGACGCTCCGGTGGCGGTGTCGTGGTTCGGTAGGACGCCGGTCTGCCGAGATTTGGCTCGAGCCCGCCGCCGAGGTGGACATCGATCGTCAAGGCGATGGCGGAATCCGCCGGGCGAGTAGAGGGGGGAGCCCACGTCTAAAGCGTGTGCCGGCTTTAAGTTATTTCACAAATCTTTTCCC
>NZ_RZRY01001345.1:0-852 GCF_003998035.1 Mesorhizobium sp. M2A.F.Ca.ET.039.01.1.1
ACTGCAGCACGTTGGAACCCAGCACCGGCAGCGCGAACAAAAGCAGCGTGCGCGGGATCGGCCCGCTGGTCAGATCGTGGGTCCGCCTTCGAGCGGGCTTGTCGTCATCCATGGCAGCACCGAAAATGAATCAGGCCCGCGATGCTATCGCAGGCCTGATGCTCATGCATCCCTTCCGCGCTCAGCCGTATGCCCGCTCGGCGTGCGGCTGAAGCAGAACTAGTTCGCGGCGAGGCTGTTCCCGGACAGTCCAGGCAGGGTGACCTGATAGACCAGGAAGGTGGTGTCGACATCGGCGCCGTCCTCGGCCTTGTAGGGCGCGCCGACCTGGAAGCCGTCCTGGGTGAGAAAGTCGTTGTCGTTGGCAACGAACAGGAAATAGTCGTCGGGAAGCTTCGGATCGACGACGGGCGCCAGCGACATCGCCTCCCACTTCTCCGAGAGATTGTCCTTGTCGTTCGGCTTGCCATTGTGCAGGCCGAAGCGGCCGAGCTCGCCTTTGTCGTTGATGTCGATGAAGGAGGTTAGCTTGGCCGGCGTCACCGACGGATCAAGCACGCCCTTCGGCGCCACCGGCTTGTCGGCGGCATCGAACGGACCGTTGGCGATGTCGGTCGCGGCGGAGAGGTCGACGATCTCGATCTTGCGATAGACCGATTCTTCGCCCTTCAGGCCCTGGCCGTTGCCCGAGTCGCGCGCCAGCATCAGGAAGCTGGTGTCGGAGAGCGCGACGATCTCGCTCTGCGCGGCGACCTTGGTCTTGCCCTTGGCATCCTTGAAGACCGGCAGCGGCACGACATATTCATGCGCCAGCTTGAGGTGAGCGAGGTCGGAAGCGTCATAGACCAGCGC
>NZ_RZRY01001346.1:0-852 GCF_003998035.1 Mesorhizobium sp. M2A.F.Ca.ET.039.01.1.1
CTCCAGAGCGGGTGCCTTGATTTTCGACGGTTCACGCGCGACCGCGGCTGGCAGCGAGAGCGGAAATGTCGAGGCAGATTCAATCGAGCTCATGCGCCGTCTCCGGAATTTCGGCTCAATCTGTCGGCAGCGTGCGATAGACGTAATCGGCGAGATTGAGGTCGCCGCTTAACACGCCCGCCTCTTTCCAGGTCTCGAAGACATTCTGCAGGGAAGCCGTCAGAGCGTCGTCGATGGGCTCGCGCTTGTAGCCCGCCTCGCTCTGATAGAGGTACTCGACAGTCGCCCGATCTTGCTTGGTGAAGCCGGCGTAGAAGTCGAGAAAGGCTTCCTTGTTCTCGCGCGACCAGGTGTAGCCGCGGTCCACGCGCGCGATGAAATCCGCGATCGCCGCAACCTTGCCCGGATCGGCGAGCGCGTGATCCGTCGCGCTGTACACGCCTTTGCCCGTGTTGATGCCAACTCCATCGATCAGCACCGTTGCCTTGAGCGTTCCGATCGAGCGGGCAAGATAGACTCCCCAGGTGCCCCAGGCGTCGATGCCTCCAGACTGGAACGCGGCGCTTGCGTCGGCTGGGGTGAGGAAGGCGAGCTTGACGTCCTTGGCGGTCAGGCCGGCTTTCTTGAGCACGCCGAGCGTGAGGAAGTGCGCGACGCTGCCGCGCGTGGTCGGCGAGATCGTCTTACCTTTCAGATCTTGGATGGTCTTGATCGGGCTGCCGGCCGGAATAATCAGCGAGCTCCCCAGACCGCCATTGGAGAAACTGGCGACGACCTTGATCCTGGAGCCTCCGGCGATGGCGCTCACCGTCGGCGAGTCGGCGGCGCTGCCGATATCGACCGCATCGGCTT
>NZ_RZRY01001347.1:0-846 GCF_003998035.1 Mesorhizobium sp. M2A.F.Ca.ET.039.01.1.1
TCGTTTCACCAATAAGTTCGGTGACAGAACGAATTAATCGAGGCGCATGTGAGCGACCTGCCGCGTATCTCCCGCCAGTTCTCCCAGCGCTCCGTCATGGAGGCGATCGTCCAGGGCGGACCGATCTCGCGGGCCTCGATCTCGAAGCTCACCGGCCTGTCGAAGCAGACGATCTCGGAGATCGTGCGCGGGCTCGAGCAGGAAGGCTGGGTGCAGGAGACCGGCCGCACCAGCGGCCATGTCGGCCGCACCGCCGTCACCTATGAGCTCGTCCACGACGCCGCCTACATCGTCGCCGTCGACCTGGGCGGCACCAAGGTGCGCGTGGCGCTGACCGATCTCGCCTGCCAGATCTTCGCCGAGGCGGCGACGCCGACCGATCCGCGCGGCGGCCAGTTCGTCATCGACCAGATCGCGGCGCTTGCCTTCCAGGCTGCTGCCCGGGAGCGCATCCCGCGCAAGAAGATCCGCCTTGCCGTCATCGGCGCGCCGGGCGCGCCCGACCCCGCGACGGGCCGCATCCTGCTCGCGCCCAACATTGCCGGCTTCGACGCCACGAATGTCCTCGACGCCTTCGAAAAGGCGCTCGGTGTCGCGGTGATGATCGAGAACGACGTCAATCTCGCCGTGCTCGGCGAGAATTGGCTTGGCCAAGGCCAGGGCATCGACAATCTTGCCTATATCGCGCTGGGCACCGGCGTCGGCAGCGGCCTGATGCTGGGCGGGCATCTGGTGCGCGGCGCCACCCATGCGGCGGGCGAGATCGGATTCATGCCGATCGGCGCCGATCCGTTCGCGGCTGAATCGCTGCGCACCGGCGCTTTCGAGCGAGCGGTGGCGACGCAC
>NZ_RZRY01001348.1:0-843 GCF_003998035.1 Mesorhizobium sp. M2A.F.Ca.ET.039.01.1.1
TTCCTGTTCCGCCTCGTCGGGTACCGGCTGGCCAAGCACGATCGAGCAGGCTTCGAGGAAATGCGCGCGACGATGCGGATCCAGCCCCTCGCAATGCGCCGCCATGCCGATGCCGTCATTGCCGCCGACGCCGCCGGCGCGGCAGTTCCATTTGTTCTTGGCGGTGTTGAAGGCGAAGGTGTCGGTGCCGCCACAATGCGGGCATGGCTGCGGGTGTTCGTGTCGCCTCCCGCTGAACTTCAGACCGAGCCTCTTGGCTGCATCGTCGATCGATACAGCACGGGCGTCTTCGACGAAGAGAGCGACTGGATCGTGCATCATTTCCGCCCCCGTTCTGGGAACGTCTTGACGCTATCGGCCGCCATCCCGATATCTTCCTCACAGCGCCGCGGGCGCCCTTCGACAACTCGGGAATTTTTGCTCTCTGGCCGCCTTGAAGCGGCCGGGCGGAGGAAGCTATGGCTGACCGCTTTGACCCACCGCTTCTGGTGGACGATGAATTCGGGCCTAGAGAAATCTGCTGCGCGATGGACGCGATCGAATTTCTTGAGGAATGGCCGATTCAACGCCGTTGCAAGCTGCACCGTTGCGCTACCGAAGCGTGTTGCGCTGCCTATGACGGACGCACATCTGTTGGTGATGCCAGAGCTGCCTTCGAAAGCTGGGCGAGGATGGCGCATATCGCGGTAACGCGACAACTCGAGGCCGTCCGGAAAGGTGGGATCTTCGAGATCTGCTGAGCGGATCAAAGCAGCGTCTCCTCGATCATCTCGGATCCTGACCGATCCCCTCGCCGCCGCGCACGAACACCCGTTGATCGCTCAACAACCCTCGCACCTGTTG
>NZ_RZRY01001349.1:0-830 GCF_003998035.1 Mesorhizobium sp. M2A.F.Ca.ET.039.01.1.1
TCGCCGGCGGCTTCGCGCACGCCGTTCAGCGGATCGAGGCCGGTGGCGTCGGCGCCCTTGTCGTCGGTCAAGAGCATGGTGTCGGCGAGCGTCGCCTTGACGCCGGCCTGTTCCTGTCCGGCGGCTGGGGCCGCGCCAGGAGCGGTCGGCGTCAGCTCGATCGCGATGGTGTTTAGGCGCGGGCGGTAGTCGGCGGTGCCGGCGACATTGTAGCCGCGGTCCGGCAGCAGCCAGAGCGAGCCCTTGTAGCTGGCGCCGTTGCGCACCCAGCCCTTGGCGTCGATCGCCATGCCGGAACCCGAACCGAACGTCTCGCCGAACTTGTCCTTCTGGCTCGCCGGAATGCGGCCGACGCCGACGAGCCCCTTGTTGACATAGGCGACGCTATCGGCGAGCGCCGGCGTCATGGCGGTGAACAGGGCGAGCAGCGCGCCGAGCGTGGCGGTTCGGTTGAGATGTTTCATGGAAATCCCCTTCGTGACGAGCAGAGCGGCCATTGGCTCAAAAGGGCGCGGCACCGACGATGCGGGGCAGCCCTTGCCGTCGAGCGGTCTAGGACGTGAACGTGATGGTTGCGTGACAGGCTGGGTGCGCTTTTCCTTCTCCCCTTGTGGGAGAAGGTGGATCGGCGCGATAGCGCCGAGACGGATGAGGGGTGTGCCAGCGGAGTGGATACGTTGGCTTTCCCTGGAGCACCCCTCATCCGACCGAGCTTCGCTCGGCCACCTTCTCCCGCAAGGGGCAGGGCTGTCCGGGGAAAGGTTCGGGTGAATCGAAATGCCGCATGTGCATGCCCCGTAAGACGGGGATTTTCCGTCTACCTTCTGGTT
>NZ_RZRY01000134.1:0-12196 GCF_003998035.1 Mesorhizobium sp. M2A.F.Ca.ET.039.01.1.1
AGACCAGACCGTTGGCGGCCAGCGTCAGTCGATCCTCATAGGCTGGCTCATCGCCCCGCCAGGCCTTGAGGATGAGCGTCTCGCCCTCAGCGTCGTCCCAGCCGGCGCCGAAATAGGCGCCGGTGAAATCGAACGGTTTGTCGCTGAACACCTGCGCGGGATGGCCTGAGCTGTTGTAGGCGATGAATTCGCCCGACATGGTGGTGTTGACGTAGCCCGGGCCGTCGGTGAAGCGCTGGTGCATGGCAACGAGATTGTACCAGTTGAGCCCGCCATAGCCTGACGGGACCTCGAACACGCCGGGCGACGTCATCAGGTCGTCGAAGCCGACGACATGCTCCTGGGGCAGCGGCGCCTCGGCCGGTCCGCCCTTGCCGGAGAACGTCGAGAGCACCACCGGCGCCGCGCCGACCACGACATGCCGCCGCTCGGTCGCCCCGGCGGCCGAGAAATCGACCAGCCATTCGCCGGGCGCCACGGCTGCGCTGAAGCGCCCGTCCGGACCGACCTTGGCGGCGATGCCGACGCCATCCGGCCCTGTCAGCGAAACGCGCGCCCCGGCGGCGACCGCGCCGCTGATCGTCAGATCCGCCGCAAGCCCGACGGGGTGGGTCGTGGTCTTTGCAATCAAGTCGCCCGGCGATCCGGGCGAAACGACATAGTCGCTTTCCTGCGAGGCGTTGCCGGTGGTGACCGAATAGACTGGCGGCGGCACCACGCGGAACGCATAGTGCCCGGGATCGACGACTTCGAAATCGCGGTGCATGGCCGACATGCGGAAGTTGGCGAAGCCGCCGGCATTGGTCAGTCGCATGATGGTGCCGGCGTTCGGCCTGTCGAGCTCGACAGCCACGCGCGACATCGGCCGGTCGCCCAGATCGTAGACGCCGTTCCTGTTGAGGTCGCGGAACACCAGCAGCGATGTGTTCATCTGGCCGCCTGCGAAGGAATCCCATGTCCGCCTGGGATAATAGTCATTCGCATCGCCGGCACGGGCCACGCCGCAGACCATGGCCAAGCCGGCGGCGGCGACGACCGCGCCCGGGAACAACGAACCACGCTTCACGAAATTTCCCCTCCGGCGGTCGCCGCCGATCCGATCCCCTGGAGACGCGCGATCACCCTGTCCACGGCATCGGCATCGAAATAAGCGAGATAGAGCAACGCCATGGTGGCGCTGAACGTGTAGACCGGCAGCGTCACATAGATGATGGCGTGGAAGGCCAGGCCCGGCAGGACCAGATAGCGCCTCGTGGCGCGAAACGGCAGGCCGAAGGCAAGGCCATATTCGAGCACGACCACGGCGACGGACACGATGGTGGCAAGCCAGGCAAGGCCGGACGGATAGTCCGAACCGGCGTAAAACCAGAGGAATATCTGCTCGAGCCGCGCGCCGCTCAGAAAAGCGTGGTTCGACTTGTCGAAGGCGGCGAAGAAATAGAGCACCGAGAGCTGCACCACGATCAGCCGCAGCCCCCACAGATTGCCGCGCTCCGCCGGCGGCGGAACGCCCAAGCGCTCGGCCCGCGTCACCGCCAAATAGCGGTCCAGCGAATAGGAGCGGTCGCAAGGGGTGAGCGCGATCAGGAGCGCCGCGACGGCAAGCAGATAGGCATGGTGGTGGGTCCAGGGCTCGCGGCCGAGATCAAAGCCGAAGTAGTAATACATCGCCAGCCCGACCGAGCCGGTCCAGACGGCGGCGAGACGGCTGTGATAGCCGACGAAGAGCAGGATCGTGGCGAGGAAGAAGTTGGCGGCGAGAAACAGGCCGGCCGGCGACTGGTCCCTATAGAGCAGCAGCTCGCCCGCCCAGCGCGACCAGAACAGCATCGCCAGGCCGATGCGGATCAGCGCGGACGAACGCGACGAGCCTTTCGTGCCGGCCGCCCAGGCGGCGAAGCGCGCCGCCATGGCCGGCGTCGGACGCCAGTCGGCGATGGCGTCAGTCGGCGCAGGCATTTTCGGCATCGGTATGGATCGTCTGCCAGCCGCCGCGCGTGCCCAGCCGGGCGCGGACACGGATGTCGGCGCCCTGCCCTGCGACCGTGCAGAGCCGCTTGATGACGGAAGCCAGGTCCTCTCGGTTCTGGATCCACTTCAGCCCGCCGTTGCGGGGCGCGCCGAGCATCCCGAAACGGTCGAGCGGGACAAGCGCGCCGTCGGGCCCGCGGATTTCGAAGGAAGCGTCGATGACGTCCAGCCCGATCGCGCTGAACATGGTCCAGGAACGCAGCCACGGCGATTGTACCCCGAAGACCTGCTCCGCGGCCGGGCCGGCGATCATGAAGCCCGCGATCGCCATGAAAGCGCAAAGCCGCAAGCGTGCCGCCGAAAGCCGACCGGCAGGCCGCGCACCTATCCTGATTGAGATGATATCCGCCACCCGCGCACCTCCGTCGCGATCATAGACCGGTTCAACGCCCGGTCCTCGATCGTCCCAGAAAAAGTCAGGGCTATGCGTAGGTCGGAAAGGCCAACAAGCAGGCGACATGGGCCGCCTTTATTGGGTCAGACCACCTTGGCCCGTCGCAGCAGCCTGCGGTCCGCGCAACGGGCCAAGTGGCCTGCCTTTTGCCCGCCAGCTAAAGGCTGGCTCCTCCCATCCTCCGCTTCAGGGCAGCGGAGAGCTCGAACAATGACCGGGCTGTGCGAGGCTTGGCGATAACTTTTGTTAGTCCCAACTAAAATAAGCAACCCGGCGCTGGCTAGCGACCGACGTGGTGGATCGCTGGCAGCGTCTGGGAGACGCTAAGCGTAGCAGAATAGACAGGCCTGCCGACTTCATCATGGACGGCCACGGTCACCGTTTCATCCAAGTCGCTTGAAGCCATTTCGTCGACGGCGATGTCGTGCAGAGCCTTGAGCGCTTCTCGTCGCATCTCGCTCAAACTGCCGAGATCGACCCAGGCATCACCCAGGCACTGCCCGTTTCGGATGACCTCGAACCTGTAATTCGACATGTGCCATTGTGAGACGAAGGGATAGCAGCCGCAATAAAATTTGAGAGCCGGCTTGCTAACAAGGTTCGGCGATCGTCGATGGCGACCGATAACCCTTCACTAAAGACCGCCCGCCGATCTGGCCAGCGGCCCTGAACGTCACTTAAAAAAGATGCAGCAACGCTAAAATAAGCCTGTGCACTGGCAGAATTTGCGGTCGCGGAGCCCGCCCAGACAGCTCACTTTGATGGTGCGGCGAACTTCGATTCGCCGGGCCGGCGCCGGGAAATCCACCCCAACAGGCAACGGGCGCCGGTCACTTACGTTGGGGCGGGGGGCTGCCATAGCGCCCGCTGGCGAGCGGAGGCTTGGAGCTGGCCACCCGCGCCGCCTCTTCCTTCTCGGCGTCGGCCTTGCGCTTCGGGCATTCTTCGAAATCATGGTCGCGGCCGCCGCAATAGGAGCAGCATTTGGCGGGGATATCGGGGTGGAGCATCGAGACCATTCCCAAGAATGCACGAAAAGGTTTCCGGTTGCAGCAATTGCGTGAAGCCGCAACACCGCCGCCTTACCCCATGCCCGAGAAGATCAAAATTCGAGGAGCTCGCCGCTCGCGCGGCGGGCTCCCGACCGATCACCGCTCACGCATGCGCGTGAGGATGACGGAAGTCCCAGACGGCCCAGGCCGATGCCACGACCACCAGCACGCCGAGGACGACATGCGTGGTCATGACATTCGTGTCAGCCGCAAAGCCCAGGAGCCAGGGCGACACGATCAGCCAGAGCCCGAGGACCGCGCTGACCCATTCTTCCCACTCGGCGAACACCGAAAGCGACGCCAGCGCCAGCGCGCCGAGCAGAACGCCGACGATCCAGGCGTTCCACGCGGGCACCATCGCCGCGGTGAATCCGATAACCCAGGGTGAGATGAAGAGGCAGATCGCGAGGACCAGAGTAATCCAGTCCAGGCTCTTTCTTGTTTCCATCATTGCCATGACAACCTCCATGGAGCTTGACCAAAGCAACTGTATCCGCGTGGACATTGCACGCTCACGATTGATATAATTACGCTTTTGCAGCGCTGCAAGGAGGGCCTGAGCGGCCGCGGCCCGCCCAGACCGATCTCATCCGCCAGACGGCAAGGTGCAAATCACGCTGGCGCCGGCCGCCGCGATCGATCCGACGCTCAAACGGCGATGTCGCCGTCGGTATCGGCGCCGAGCTGCGGAACGATGATTGCCTCGAGCGGCGCGTCGAGCGCCCATTTCAAACTGCCGTCCGAGCGTTCGAGGCTGGAAGAACCGCTCAGCGACTGCGGAGCCACCCGCTGCAGCACCACCGTGCCGAACCCTTTTCGTTCGGCGACCCCCTTCTCCTTGCCATTCCTCTCAGCGACCCCAATTCCTGCCGCGCCGGACGTCTCCTGCCACAGAAGATGAAACCGCCGCCGCGCGTCCGGACCCATCTCGACCTTCCAGGTGATTTCCACATGGCCCCCGTCGACGGCAAGGGCGCCATATTTGGAGGAGTTGGTGCCGAGCTCATGGAAGGCCATGCCGAGATTCTGCACCGCATTCGACTGCAGCGTCAGCAGCGGCCCGGACAGCGAGATGCGTTCCTCATGGCCGAAGGGCTTCAGATGCTCCTGAACTAGGTCGAACAGGCTGGCGCCGGCCCATTCCGAGGTCACCAGAAGGTCGTGCGAGCGCGACAGCGCCATGATGCGCGCGCGGATCATCTGCTCGAACTCAGCCGGATCGGTCGAGCGCTTGCTGGTTTCCCTGACCATCGACAGGATCACCGCGAACTGGTTCTTCACGCGGTGATTGACCTCGCGCATCAGCAGCCGGATGCGGCGCTCGCTTTCCTTGGCGGACGTGATGTCGCGGGCGATCTGCGAGGCGCCGACGATCTCGCCTGCGTTGTTCCTGATGGGAGAGACGGTGATCGACACGGCGATCAACGAGCCGTCCTTGCGCTTGCGCGTCGTCTCAAGGCTGCCTACGCCCTCGCCCCGGCGGATACGGCCGATGATCTCGGTTTCCTCGCTGTGCATGTGATCGGGGATCAAGATCAGAATCGACTTGCCGATCACCTCCTCCGCGCTGTAGCCGAACATGCGCTCGGCCGCGTAGTTCCAATCGGTGATGACGCTGTTGAGGTCCTTGCCGATGATGGCGTCATAGGAAGAGTCGACGATCGCCGCGAGGCGAGCATCGGCATTGGCGTTCGGACGAAAGATCCCCCCTGTACCGGTCATGCGCATCAAATAGGGCCGCCCGCAATCAAGGCAACATATCCGCTGGATCGCATCCGCTTACGGCTTGCTGTCGCCGGGGCTATCGCCGGCCGGCCTGTCCGCAGATATCACGCCGAAATCCTGCGATTTCACGCCCGCATTCGCCGTGAGGAACCCATCCGACGCCAGCCCTCGACGCAAAAGTTCGCGGACCGCGGCCGAACGGCTCGGCATGCGCTTTTCGAAACGCCAGTTCTCCAGCGCCGCCAGTTCCTCTTCGGTCAGCATGATCTGCAACCTTTGCGGCCGTTCCAGCTCAGCCATGCCTGCCTCCATCACAGACAAAAACGCTGCGAATGAGTGAATGCCTCATTGTGAGTAGAAGTAGGGTTTGTGGCATAGGACGTCAAGAATGACCAAGCTGTGAAAGACGGCACAGGCTAACGATACCAACGATGGGCCGAAACCACATTTGTTGTTCTATGCTAACTTATTGATTTTCTTATAGCTTTTTGAATTTTTTGCTTGCATTCCGTGACCGTCTGGCGCATGGTGGAAATCGAGGGATAACCTCCAGGGAAGGAGGCAGTCCATGTTCCGACGATTTTCAATCCGCTTGCGCGACGACGCCCACCACAAGGTGCAACAGGCCTTGTGGACCAAGGGTATCGTCAACATCATCCGAATTTCCGAAGAAATCAGGCTGGATCATCTGGCCGAGAACATCGCCCGCGAGGACATCGAAAGCCTGGTGATGGAGGTATCACAGCTCTACGGGGCGCCGATCGAGTTCGACGACGAGGCCCTGACGGCGCTCGACCTGCCGGAGGTCCTTAAGCCCGACAATCGCAACGACCTCGAAAAGGTGCTGGATGGGCGCATGTCCGGCGGTGAGATCAGCATCGACGTGCTGCATATGAAACGGTGCTAGGCGCGTCGCGTCTGGACGACCCCAATCGACCGCGCCCCTCGGAACGGATGCCACGGCCTTGGCGATTGGCCGAGACGCCTGTCGCGATCGTCATCCACGGGCGGAGCAAGGAGCGAAGCGACGCGCGCAGACCCGAGGATCCATGCCGTGACTTGGAAGCGCCGCGGCGGTCCACAAATTCTGCACCGTTGCACACTTCGGTCCAGGTAACGGAATGGATTCCAGGGTCTGCGCGCGTCGCTTCGCTCCTTGCTCCGCCATAGAATGACGAGGTTCAGAAGCGTCCAGCTCATCGCCAGCGTTTGCGCTGACTACCCAGCGGACCTTGATAGCCTTGCCCTCGAAGCCTGCAATGTTCAACATCACTGTGTTGAGGAACTAGCCCTTCTTCGGGCGCTTCGGAGCGGCTTTCCTTGGCAGCGCCACTGGCGCTTCGGCTTCCTGCGCCAGCCTGGCCGCGCGCAAGCGCTCGGTCTTGGCCGCCCTTTCCTTGGCTTCCAGGTCCTGAATCTGCCGAGCGACACGAGAGGTCGTGTCGGTCTTGGCTTCCGTGCGGGATGGGACCGGCTTGAACAGGCCGGTATCCGGTAGCGACTTCATTGTCATCTCCTTAATCAAAAAAGGCCGGGCAAAGCCCGACCTTCTCCAACGCGCCTCCGCGGCCTATGCCAGTACATCCGTGGTCAACGACCGCGAGGCGCTGTGATCAGGAGGCTTGCAGATTCTCGGCCGCGCTTTTGCCGCTGCGGGCATCCTTCACGACGTCGAAGCTGACCTTCTGGCCTTCGACGAGGGAACGCAGCCCTGCGCGCTCGACGGCCGAGGTGTGAACGAACACGTCCGGCTGACCGCCGCCCTGCTCGATAAAGCCGAAACCCTTGGTAGAATTGAAAAACTTCACCGTTCCAGTAGTCATTGCGATCTCCTTACAAATCGACGCAAAATTGTACCCGCCCGGCAACCGCCAAGCGACGAATTCTTCGAAATTGAGAGGGAAGATCGCAGGGGCGCATTTTGCGCGAAAACAACGTTCTTTCAGCAAGATCGATTTATCCTATATAGCTATTAATTTCCTCAGCGGCAAGGGCCCCGGGCATAATACTTCAAGCCGCGGTCCGTCCAAACCAAAGCAGTTCCCGCCGGAGCGGTCGATCCGACAGAGCGTTGGTCCTGATTCGACGAGCGCGGTTCCTGAATGGGGCAGCAATGGCCAAAAGGGACAACAATCCACCCTCTCGCGACGTGGTGAAGCGACTGGTGCGGGAGACGGGCATCAGCGAGGCATAGGCACGCGATCTCGTCCGCCTTATCGGCCTGCACTGGAGTTCTCTTGTCCGCGAGGCCAAGCTGATCGCTTCCTCACCCCGGGATTAAGCCGGGTTCAGCCCCTGGAATCCAGATGGTCGAGGATGGCAAGGCCGGTTTCGTACTTCTCGGGCGCGACGCCCGCCTGGTGGGCCTGCCAGAGATTGTCGCGCAGATCGGCTATCTTCACCGGCAATGCCAGCCCGTTCGAGGCGGCGCGGTAGAGAAAACCTTCCTCGCTCTCGTCCATGCGCCGCGTCAGCGCATCGACCGCGGCCACCACCGGCAGGCCGAAACCAGCGCCCTGCAGCCTCTCAAAGGTCCAGCCGTCGCCTTTCTCGACAATGTCGTGCAGGTAGGCGACGGTCTTTTCGTCCAACGTCTCGACGGCATCGGCAACGCGCCTCAGATGTTCGATATAGGGCCGACCGGTCTTGTCCTTCTGGCCTCGATGAGCCTGCTCGGCGATCTTTGCTGCCTCGTGAAGCATGATCCTTCCAATCTCGTCACAACAGAGCCCGCCCCGGCGAGGGACGGCCGAGGCGGGCTTGCTCGGGTCTGAACCCGGTCGGTGGCGCGCCTCTCGCGGGGGGAGCGGGGCTGCGCGCCATCCTGCCTTCCAGAACAGCGGCGCCTGGCGAATGTTCCCGCCCGGAGAAAAAGACTGGTATGCAGGAACTTCGCGACCGCGCTGCCGTTAGCCCTGCATGTCCAACAGGAGGTACGGCAAATGGATTGGAACCGCGTCGAAGGCAATTGGAAGCAGGTGAAGGGCAAGGTCAAGGAACAGTGGGGCAAGCTCACCGACGACGATCTCGATCGCATCGCCGGAAAGCGCGACCAGCTCGAAGGCAAGATCCAGGAACGCTACGGCATCGAGAAGGATCGCGTGCGCCGCGACATCGATGACTGGTACGGCCGCCAAGGCTGGTGACAGCCGACTGCCCGAAGCAAAGGGCGCTGCCGCGCGGCAGCGCCCTTTTTGCTGAGCCGTTCAGGATTGGGCGAGGCGGCCGCTCTATCTCGCCGGCGCCGCTGAAACCGCCCTGCCCACTTGGGCGCCGATTGCGTTGTCCACCTTGGCCGAGGCGCCAGGCGCATCCCGCCATGCGGCGGCCGGGGCTGAAATTCGACTTTGCCGTTGTCCGGGCTGGAACCTTCATTCGCGATCCGCATTTGTTGTCGCCATGGATATTTTCGACGCAAATTCTCTGGTCATCGCACGGGCAAAGGCCCTGCGCTCCGAAAACAGCCGCATGCGGGAACTGGCTTGGGCGCATGTGGAGCAATCCAGGGCCCTCGCCCAGCAGTTGGCAGCGATTCGGAACCAATCAAACCGGGCATTGCCGATGACGGGCAACTTGACTGAGATCGAACGAGCCCTAGATTGTCCAGATCGCTGGTAACCCCCAATGGACACCATTAGCGGCTGAGAGACGACGAACGCGCTCCCGTCTGAAAACGGGAGAGCGCTATGCGCCAAGCCAGAACTGCGTTGCCCCGGGCACGCGAACCCTTCCAGGATCAACTCGTCCAGGGCAGCAAAGACGCGATCAAGCGCTCCCGGGAATTGCTGCGCCGCACCGAGCGTCTGGTGCGCTCGAAACTGCCGATTGTCTCGGAACCGCCTTCCGACGAACCCCCTAATCTTTAGGGCAATTCCAGGAAAATGTGGGCGGTTTTTACCCGCCGCGCTTTTCCGGCCGACGCCCATCAATCGCCGCGTCGTTTCCGGTGCGGAGACTCCTGATTCTCGCCGCGCAGCATCTGCCTGTCGTCAGGATCGATCAGATCGCGCTCGCCAGCTTTCAACCCGCTTCCTTTCTCGCGGGTGGCCCGCTCCTGGCTCGGCCGCTTCAGCTCTTCCCTGGCGTTGAAATCCTTTCCGGCGTTCTTGGTGTTGACGCGCTCCTCGATGATGCGTTGCTGCTGGTCGTGCGTTGTCTTGCCTGCCATGACTGTCTCTCCTGTGCTGAAGCCAATCTCTCAAAATGGAGAAGCCCGCCCGGAGGGGAGCGGGCGGGCTTCTATCGGGAGGATTGGAACCCCGATGGCGGCGGGCTGGGGGGATGCCGCCGCGGACCAAACCGGCGAGCGGCGCTTATGTTCCTTCAGGAAGCGATGCTCTCTGAGTTCAATTGAGCTCATCGCGCCACAACCCGCTCACGGGCGACCGCCGCTGCGATGACAAATCACGATTGCGCAGCGGAACAAGTCCAGTCGCTTCCGGTTTCGCAGTGATCAGGACTGCGTGAAATGGCCCAGGATCGACGTCACAACGAAGCTCTCGCCAGGTTGCTGAGACGGCAGTTTTCCAGCGAGGTTTTGCGACGGCACCTGCGCGCGTGGCCACTTTTTCGGGTGACCGTCAGCTTCCCGAGCGCCTTCGAGCCCTGCTTGAAAGGCTCGGGCGAAGGAACGGTCGAAATCACAAAGGAGATGACAACCGCTGAGAGGCCAAGTTCGGGCAACCAGGAGAGACGCCGTTAAGACTTCGGTCCGGACCGCGCGGGACCGTGGGCCCACACCGGGAACGGAAGCCACTTGCTCCCGTTGGTCGAAGGCGAAAGCTGCACAGGCAGCGCCTCATCAAGGATTGAGAGAGAAGACATGAACAACATCATCTGGCTCGTAGGAGCAATCGTCATCGTCCTTGCCATCCTTGGATTCCTCGGCATCCGGTGACGCTGGCGGGCGTCACTTAATCGAGAAGCCGCTCCCGGTGGGCAATGTGCAGCGCCTGCGTGACTCGGAATAAATCGAGCAGTTCCAATGCCTGCTCGGCTGGCGCGCCCAGCTCGATGAGGCGATCGATAATCTCTCGCTGGCGGGAGATATGACGCGCTCCCGTGCGGATATGACGATTGAGCATCTGAAGCTCGGTTTCGGGGCTAACCATCTGGTCCCAACGCGAGGGTGAGGATCGTATCGCAACACAGTATTGTGCGCCCGCGATCGTGCGCCGGCTTTGATCTTCATCAATTTCCGGAGGGGCCTGGTCGTCATGGCGCGCCTCGACTCCTATCTGCCACGGGGATATGATTTCAAAGCTCGGAGGGCGAGCCTGATGGACCGCTTTATCGCCAGGGAGAACATCAAGCACTTCGTGGACCGCCTTCAAACGGAGACGGACGACGGCACCAGAGCGACGGTCCAAAGGCTGCTGATTGCTGAAGATGACAAATTCGCGAGTGTCCGAACGGCTGGATATGGTGGACCAGAACATCCTCAGGATCGCCGATCTTGCAACGCTGCAGCGCGCAAAGGTCAACGACATGCGCCCTGATGGCGACGGCGCGGCATTGGCTCACCGACACCTCGAAAACCTCGAGCAATTATACGAGCTCTTTGTCGAGAGCCGGCAGCTCGTGGTTACCATGATGGAAAGGTCCAGCCTGTAGTCGGCAGCCGGTGAGCCGTGTTGGCCGGCGCCACGAACAACAAAAACGGCGGCCGAAAGAGCCGCCGTTCCTTGTCTGTCGACAGGCCTCAGTTTGCGCCGCCGAGTTCCTTGGTCATCTTGCAGAAATTGTCATGCTGCTTGGCGCTGGTTTCGTCGCCGCAATCTTTCTTGACCGAGGTGCGGTCTTCCTCGGTCATGGCCAGCCATGCCTTCTTGAACTCATCGCCGGATCTCATCGTCTTCATCCCCGCATCGGTGAAGAAAGGCGCCATCTTTTGCGGGTCATCCAAGGCCGATGTGCCTTTGGCGCTGCTGGCCATCGCCGCGCTGGTTGCGAGCGAAAGCGCGAGTGCGCTCATGCAAAGAATCTTGGTATTCATTTTTCTTCTCCCTGCGTTCATTGGAAACAACTGCTTTTCAACAGCGCTTGTGCTGGCAAAAAGTTCCAGGCGGAATCAAAGAATGCAGCCGCGCGAATTGCCGCCCCGAGGACGGTCGGCCTGCCCGCTTCGGTCGGCTCGTTTGTTCGGGCGGCGGTCAACAACAAATGAGAGTTTCCCGGGCGCTTTCACTGGAAAATTCTGTTGGGAACAAGTTCGAAAAAACTGTGTTGGGGTTGGTTATCCACCCACTCAGGAGATGCAGACATGCCGACAACGAAAGCGGCCTCGAACAAGGGCCTCAACGAACTTTTCCACGATAGGCTGAAGGACATCTATTTCGCCGAGAAGAAGATCCTGGCAACGCTGCCCAAGATGGCCAAGGCAGCGCAGGACGAGGCGCTAAAGGCCGCTTTCGAAAAGCACCGCGACCAGACCCAAGAACATGTCGCGCGTCTTGAGGAAGTGTTCGAGGTGATCGACAAGAAGCCGGTGGGCAAGACCTGCCAGGCGATCATGGGCATCACCGAGGAAGGCGCCGAGATCATGGAAGAGTACAAGGGCTCGCCCTCGCTCGACGCAGGCCTGCTGGCCGCGGCCCAGGCCGTCGAGCATTATGAGATTTCGCGCTACGGCACGCTCAGGACCTGGGCGCAGGAACTCGGCCTAACCGAGGCCGTCACCTTGCTCGACCAGACGCTGAACGAAGAGAAGGAAACGGACGTCGCGCTCACCAAGCTCGCCGAGTCCGCGGTCAACGTCGCGGCAGAGGCAGCCTGAGTTTAGAGCAAGCTGCGCAGCCCTACGGGAAGGCAAGCGTGCAGGCCTGCCTTCCCGAACTCACCATGGAACTTCAGCGCCGGCCGGGAGTTGCCATAGGCGGAAACTCTGGCGATGACAAAAGCGTCGCTCCACCTGCTGAAGGGCATAGGTTATCTGATCTCGACGGTCAGCGTGATATTGCTCGCCATCGTGAGCTGGTCGAGCGCATCGCAAAGC
>NZ_RZRY01001350.1:0-830 GCF_003998035.1 Mesorhizobium sp. M2A.F.Ca.ET.039.01.1.1
GCGCTTCAGGCTTTCGATCTGGCCTTCCAGCTCGCCGACGACGTCGTCCAGCCGTTCCAGATTCTGCTCGGCGGCCTTCAGCCGAAGCTCGGCTTCATGTCGGCGCGTGTGCAGGCCGGAAATGCCGGCCGCTTCTTCGAGCAGCGCGCGGCGCGCCTGCGGCTTCGCCTGGATCAACTCGCCGATACGGCCCTGGCCGACCATGGAGGGCGAGCGGGCGCCGGTCGACTGGTCGGCAAAGAGCAACTGCACGTCCTTGGCGCGGGCTTCCTTGCCGTTGATGCGGTAGAGCGAGCCGGCCTCGCGCTCGATGCGGCGCGAGACCTGCAATTCGTCGGCGTCGTTGAAGGCGGCCGGCGCCGTGCGGTCTGTGTTGTCGAGGAAAAGCGTGACTTCGGCGGTGTTGCGCGCCGGGCGCGCGCCGGAGCCGGAAAAGATCACGTCGTCCATGCCGGACGCGCGCATGTTCTTGTAGGAGCTTTCGCCCATCACCCAGCGCAAAGCTTCGACGAGGTTTGACTTGCCGCAGCCGTTCGGCCCGACAATGCCGGTCAGCCCGCGTTCGATGACGAACTCGCCGGGCTCGACGAAGGATTTGAAACCGAGAAGGCGAAGGCGCGAAAATTTCATTCGCGCCGCCCTACACTACAGGCCATCGCGCCAAAGCCTGACCGCTTCGGCGCGGCCTGGATGTCAGAGCAGAGGGTCGATGATGGCCGACATTTCCTCAATCGACATCGCCCCTTTGTAGGTCTTTCCGTTGATGAAGAAGGTCGGCGTCGAGTCGACCTTGAACTCGTCCGCTCCGCGTTTCTGGACTGCTCTCACAT
>NZ_RZRY01001351.1:0-827 GCF_003998035.1 Mesorhizobium sp. M2A.F.Ca.ET.039.01.1.1
GTGCTAGCTCCGCCACCGCCTGCCGCACCCGCTGCCGAATTGGTTCGGCCGCGAGACGGTAGTCGACAAATTCGCGGTCGGCCGCGTAGACGGCCGTCGGCAAAGCATGCGCCTGGAAAAATCCGAACAGCGGCCGAAGCTGATGCTCGACGATAAGCGCATGGCGATCCCCGCCGCCGGTCGCGGTCAGGATCACCTGCGTGCCCAGAAGAGCGCTGGGATCGATCAGGTCGATGGCGTGTTTGAAGAGCCCGGTGTAGCTGCCCTTGTAGGTCGGCGTGCCGACCACAAGCACGTCGGCGCCGGTGATCTGACGCAGGACCGTCTGCGCTTTTGCGTCCAGATCCGCGAAGCGACGCGCATTGCCGAGCGAAGCGCCGAGGTCGTTAATGTCGTAGACGTTCGCCGTCACGTTGTATCGCTCGGCGGCAAGATCGGCCACCAGCTCGACGAGCGCGCGGGAACGCGACGGGCGGTTGAAACTGCCGGTGAACCCAACCAGTTTGCGATGCGTCATCCTGGAACAACCTTTCCTCTATTTTGGTTTACCGGCGTCGGAACAGATCGTGGCTGGCTGGCCGCCGCCTAATTTCTACTATATTTGTAGAAATACATCAGAGTAGATCGATTGTTCTGAAACTGCCGCCGCCGCCGGAAAATCGTGCCATTGTGGACACACTTTTGGGGAACGACCGCGTGGGCAACCTAGCTTAAGGATGAGGCGCAGTAGATTTCTGGAAACAGCCGGAACTCACAATGGGGACTGGAGCTGTTGCCGTTTATGTTTGCCCCTCTGATTCACATCTGCTGATGCGATTGCCTACGGC
>NZ_RZRY01001352.1:0-822 GCF_003998035.1 Mesorhizobium sp. M2A.F.Ca.ET.039.01.1.1
TCTCAGGCGCGTTTGGCGGCGCCTTTCGCCGCCGCCACGGCCGCCTGCGCGGCCGCCAGCCTGGCGATCGGCACACGGTAGGGCGAGCACGATACATAGTCGAGCCCGACCTCCTCGCAGAAGCGGATCGAAGCCGGATCGCCGCCATGCTCGCCGCAGATGCCAAGCTTGATGCCGGGCCGGGTCGCCTTGCCCTTTTCAGCAGCGATCCGCACCAGTTCGCCGACGCCATCGACATCGAGCGACACAAACGGATCCTGCTCGATGATGCCCTTTTGCCGGTAGGTTTCAAGGAAGGACGCCGCGTCGTCGCGCGAGATGCCGAAGGTCGTCTGGGTGAGGTCATTGGTGCCGAAGGAGAAGAATTCGGCGGCTTCGGCAATGACATGAGCGCGGATCGCCGCGCGCGGCAGCTCGATCATCGTGCCCGTTAGATAATCGATCTTGGTGCCGGTCTCCTGCATGACGCTTTGCGCCACCGCGTCGATGCGCGCCTTGACGTATTCCAGCTCCTTCACCAGCCCCACCAGCGGCACCATGATTTCCGGCACCACCAGCGCGCCGGCCTTGCGTCCGGCCTCGACCGCCGCCTCGAAGATCGCGCGCGCTTGCATCTCGGCGATCTCCGGATAGGAGACGGCGAGCCGGCAGCCGCGATGGCCGAGCATCGGATTGAACTCGTGCAACGCCTCGGTGCGTTGCCGCAGCTTGTCGGCCGAGACATTCATGGCGCTCGCCACCTCGGCAAGCTCGGCCTCGGTCTTGGGCAGGAATTCATGCAGCGGCGGGGCGAGCAGGCGGGTCGTCACCGGCCGGCCGGCC
>NZ_RZRY01001353.1:0-819 GCF_003998035.1 Mesorhizobium sp. M2A.F.Ca.ET.039.01.1.1
CTGTTGGAACGATGCCAAGCCGAGCAGCAGGGCTATAGCGGCGGCGAGGGTAGCGTGGCCATAACTCGTTGCCCACAGGCCGGCGTTCCAGACATCGAAGCTGAAAGCAGAGTTGAGCGGGGCACCCAGGGCGTCGAGGCCCTGAAACGGTATGAGTGCAGTCGCGCCGGCGAGGCCGGCAACTAGCGCGGTCGAGACGAAACACATCGCGGCCGGCGTGGCAGTACCGGCTACCAGCGACCGGAACACGGCGCCGCCGATCCCGAACACCAGCCCGCAGATGATGAGGAAGCGTGCGATCCAGATGCCGGTCCGGATCGCAGGCTCGGTCTGTCCGGCCGCCGCTGGCGCGCTCGCGTTCGGCGCGCCGATCGAGAACAGCAGACCGCCGCCGATTGGATGTCCATCGGAGGACGTGACCCGCCATGACAGGAGATGCGTACCTTGCTCCAGCCCTGCCGGGAGCCTGAGGACGATGGTCTTGTCCTTCACGCCGATGTCGGAAAGCGCTTGTGTGCGTCCCCGCGAATTACTGAGCCAGGCGACAAGCGGACTGACAGGTTCGGAGAATTTTAGCGTCAGCGTTTCGGGTGGCTGCGGGAGCACCGCACCGTCCGGCGGATCGGAGGCTATGAGCTGCGCATGGGCGAAGGCCGGCGCGCCGCCGGTAAAGAGAATGGCGGCGACGATGAATGCCGCCGCCGCTTTCTTCAGCGCTCCAGCCGGCATTCGGGAGGTCAGCGCACTACTTTTACCGAGGGCGCCGGAAACCTGAGGTCGTCCGCCGAGCCGCCGGAGGCCGGGATCTCGATCCACCGC
>NZ_RZRY01001354.1:0-814 GCF_003998035.1 Mesorhizobium sp. M2A.F.Ca.ET.039.01.1.1
TTCCCTCCCCCGCCGGTGAAGTGCGCCCAGGCGCCCATGACGTGGACGTCGTTGACCGAAACCACGGCGATCGTGTCGACGCCGCGCGCGAGGATGGCGTCATGGTTCTCGAGATAGCCGGGCAGGTGGTTGTTGCTGCAGGTCGGCGTGAAGGCGCCGGGGACGCCGAACAGCACCACCTTCTTGCCGGCGAAGATCTCGTCGCCGGTGATCGGCTTGGCGCCGTCGGCGGTCATCACCTTGAAGTTCGATGCGGGCAGTTTTTCGCCAACCGAAATGGTCATGGGTTCCTCGCTTGCGAGATGGGGAAGATTGATGCTTTCGATATCGGACCGGACAGTTTCCCGCAACCGTTGCGCTAATGCTGGATCAAGGGAAAGGCAGCAACCCGTCGACCGAACCCTCGGCGCTGGTCAGCGTGTAATACAGCCCGCCATCGCTCGGCGTCGCCGACGGCCGGTCGAGGATCGGCACGGTGAAGACGAGCTTGCCGTCCTTCTGGCTGCGCACCGGCGCGCCGAACATGTAGTCGCGCTCGCCGGCGATGAAGAAGTCGACCGATTCCGGATCCCCGGGCGACTGCGCCTGGACGACAAGGGTTTCGTGGTCGCCGGGCAGCACGTTGATGCCGAAATCGGACCGGGCCGGGGAAGGCAGCGTCGCAAGCGCGGTTTTTACCAGCGCGGCGTCGGTCGCATTGTCGGGATCGGAGCCGGGGTCGACGCTGAGCCGGGTCTGCACCGGAATGCAGATCGTCTCGCAGATGCCGAGGAAGACATGAGCGTCAATCGTCGCAGGTTGGCCGGGCGAAGAC
>NZ_RZRY01001355.1:0-812 GCF_003998035.1 Mesorhizobium sp. M2A.F.Ca.ET.039.01.1.1
GTCGTTCGGTTGCAGGCCCATCGGGCCGGTGAGGATGGCGTAGTAGATCGAGACGCCGAGCAGCGCCAGGCCCGCGACCAGCAGGCCGGTGATGGCGCCGGATTTGAAGGCGATGTCGAGGCCGGCGGCGAGGCTGTTGGAGGCGGCCTGCGCGGTTCGAACATTGGCGCGTACCGAGACATGCATGCCGATGAAGCCGGCGGTGCCCGAAAGCACGGCGCCGATCAGGAAGCCGATAGCGGAGGTGATCGAGAGCAGCCACCAGGCAAGCAGGAGCACGACGATGCCGACCACGGCGATGGTGGTGTACTGGCGCGCCAGATAGGCCTGGGCGCCTTCGCGGATGGCGGCGGAGATTTCCTGCATGCGCTGATTGCCCTGATCGGACGCAAGGACCGAACGTGTCGCCCAGATGGCGTACAGAACTGACAGCAAGCCGCAGGCGATGACGGCGGTAATAATGGTCATTGCCGGATTTTCCTCGATTGTTGGCCCAAAAGAACCCCTCCCTGGGCCGTTGGAACGGAGACGGATGCCGCGCTTGGAATCCACCTCTTGGTTGGGGTATGCGAAACAAGGCTTGGAACGTCAAGATATTGTTCGGTTTTTGCCCGGCTTTCGCCCAAAAGAAGAAGGCGGGAATCGTTGTGCCAGCGCGAGCCTGGAATTAGATCGATTGAAATGACGTTGGGTCCGGCTGCTCAGGATCGGTCCGTGGCGAGGTTGGCGGCTGACGGATCGGCGCTTTGCAAATGCTCAATGCCAAGCATATCTTCCGGGTGGACAGGAGTTGATCAATGAAGTTCAAAGCT
>NZ_RZRY01001356.1:0-804 GCF_003998035.1 Mesorhizobium sp. M2A.F.Ca.ET.039.01.1.1
CGGCTTTGAGGCGCTGCGGCGGTGGGACCACCCGCGCCGCGGCATGATCCCGCCGGGGGATTTCATCCCGGTGGCCGAGAATTGCGGGCTGATCGTGCAGCTCGGCCTGTTCGCCATGCAGCAGGCGGCCGAGGACCTCGCGGGCTGGCAGAAGCAGATCGGCGACGCGCCGCTGTCGGTTTCGGTCAACCTGTCGAGCCGCCAGCTCATCCGCCGCGACCTGGTGAGCGATGTCCGCTCTGTCATCGCGCGGGCCAATCTGAAGCCGCGCTGCTTCCGGCTCGAACTCACCGAATCCCTGGTGATGGACAATCCCGAGCAGACCGCGCATGTGCTGACTAAGCTGAAGCAGCTCGGCATCGGACTGTCGCTCGACGATTTCGGCACCGGCTATTCCTCGCTCTCCTACCTGACGCGCTTCCCCTTCGATACGATCAAGATCGACAAGAGTTTTGTTGACGACGCGACGCCCAAGCGCGCCGTGCTGCTCAAATCCATGGTCAACATGGCGCATGAGCTGGGGCTGTCGGTCGTGGCCGAAGGCATCTCGGACGAAAGCGACGCGCTGGAACTGCGCCAGATGGGCTGCGAATATGTCCAGAGCTTCATGTTCGGCGCGCCGATGCCCGGCGACCAGGTGCTGAAGACGCTGAGGGAACAGTATCCGCTGACCCAGGCTTAATTGGGCACCGTGATGCGGCCTGCCGTTCCGGTGGAGTAGCAATGCCCTCTGCGACTGGCCGTGACATCCATCACATCGTCATCCTCGGGCTTGACCCGAGGATCCATTCCGTGACGTTAAAG
>NZ_RZRY01001357.1:0-804 GCF_003998035.1 Mesorhizobium sp. M2A.F.Ca.ET.039.01.1.1
CCCTGCACCGAGATCGGCTTGGGCTCGAGCGAGGTGTCGGCGTCCCAATGGATGAAGCCGGGAGATGCGCGCCTGCCCTTGTTGGGCGTGTTGAGGTTGGCGCGGTCGATGGCGACCCACAGATCCTCCATATCCCAGATATCGACAAAGGCATCATAGACGCGCCGCGCCATGCGGTTATCCCACAGGAACTGATGATTGTAGATCTCGACCATGCCGGCATTGTTGATTTCCTTCAGCGCATAGTCGCGCCGCTGGGTGACGTCCCAGGTCGCCGGATAGTTGGGGTCCTTCTCCTCGAATTCCCAAAGCAGTGCCTTGAGACGCTCGACATTTTCCATTGGCACCGCATCGCGCACGATCACGAAGCCCCGCCTCTGCCAGTGCGCGAAATCGGCGTCCGAAAGCACGCGCAGCGGAAGCGCTTTCCTGATCTTGGACAGTTGGGTCGTCGCCCGGCTGGATGTTGGGTGATCGTCCTTAGTGATGTCTTTCGCGTGGGCCATCGATTTCCTCCTCGACGTTGTCCTGTCAAACACGAGGCTAACCGAACGGCGGACATGCATGTTGTCGCTAACAGGCACAGAATGATACTATTCTGGCGTCCATTATCATTCAAACGCCGTTCGAGGCGAATTCTCAGGGGCCGGCTGTGAAGCCATATCTGGAGAAAGTCACCGTCGCCGATGACGCCTCATGGTCGATGGTGCGGGTGCCGCGCGACCCGACCATTCCGTTGGAATGGCACCATCATCCGGAATATGAGCTGACGCTCACGCTCAACTCGCGCGGATGCCGCTTCGT
>NZ_RZRY01001358.1:0-801 GCF_003998035.1 Mesorhizobium sp. M2A.F.Ca.ET.039.01.1.1
CCTTGGCCATGCCGACATCTCGACCACGCAGATCTACACCCATGTGCTGGAGGAGCGGCTGGTGCGGCTGGTCAACGATCATCATCCGCTTGCCGACTAGGCCTCATATCGCTATGTGAGGGCGACGTTCCACCGCCCGGAGCCGGCATTTCAGCGGTTCCGCCAGCCATTTCGCCTTCCGACGGATCGGTCCGCTCAAGCATGTACAACTACCTCGACTTCGAAAAGCCGGTGCAGGATCTGGAGCTCAAGATCCTCGAGCTGAAGAAGCTTGCCGAGAACGGCGAGGCGGTCGATGTCGCCGAAGAGATCAGCCGGCTGGAAAAGCGTTCGCGCGACGCGTTGCGCGACCTCTACAAGGCGCTCACCCCCTGGCAGAAGGTGCAGGTCGCGCGCCATCCCGACCGCCCGCATTGCGTCGACTACATCAAAGGGCTGTTCACCGATTTCACGCCCTTGGCCGGCGACCGCAATTTCGGCGACGACCAGGCGATCGTCGGCGGCTTCGCCCGCTTCCGCGGCGAGCCGGTGGCGGTGATCGGCCAGGAAAAGGGTTCGGACACGGCAAGCCGCATCAAGCACAATTTCGGTTCGGTGCGGCCGGAGGGCTACCGCAAGGCGGTGCGCCTCATGGAACTGGCCGACCGTTTCAAGATCCCGCTTCTGACGCTGGTCGACACCGCCGGCGCCTATCCCGGCGTCGGCGCCGAGGAGCGCGGCCAGGCCGAAGCGATCGCACGTTCGACTTCCGCCTGCCTTTCGCTGAAAGTGCCGTCGATCTCGGTGGTCATCGGCGAAGGC
>NZ_RZRY01001359.1:0-799 GCF_003998035.1 Mesorhizobium sp. M2A.F.Ca.ET.039.01.1.1
GTCAGAGATCGAGCGGCAGGGGCAACAGTTGCTTCCCCTGCTAAATGAAGCCGATTAAATCATCAGATCATCCGCGCTGGTCGCGATATCATCGCGAATCCTGGCCCGGACCGCATGATATCGTGGGCAGCGTTTCCGACAAGCTGAAGTGGCGTCCAGTCGCGCAACTCAGCAGAGACTACGTTTCCGTAACTCGGCATCCAAGCTGGTCCCCAGAGAGGTGGGTTTCGAAGGTTTCTTCGCTCGGTAACTCGGTTGTGCCAAGCTGCCTTGGGGCCGGAAGGGACCTTGAAATGACGTCCTTGGCTTAATCTCGGATAATGGCCCGACGGGACTTTGCAAAAGTCGACTTCAACCCAGCGGCGAAAGCCGTGCCAAAGTATCCGGCTGGCTGTCGCTGCGAAGCAGCTTCAGACAATGCTGCTTCAAACGCAGAAACTCAATGGACGCGATCATTTCTGCCGTTCTCGGCCTGTCGAAACCCACAATGATCTCCTCATGGATGCGGCCCGGCTGCGCCTTCATGACGATGATGCGATCCGAAAGCAGCACCGCTTCGTCGATATCGTGGGTGACGAAGACAATCGTGGTTCTGAATTGGTCCCAAACCTCCAGCAGCAGTTCCTGCATCCTGAGCCGGGTGAGCGCATCCAGCGCTGCGAAGGGTTCGTCCATCAAAAGTAGTCTGGGCTGATTGATGAGCACGCGGGCGATCTCCACGCGCTGTTGCATACCGCCGGAAAGCTGGCCGGGGTAGCGGTCTGCAAAACCATTGAGGCCGACGAGCTCCAGTATCCTG
>NZ_RZRY01000135.1:0-12039 GCF_003998035.1 Mesorhizobium sp. M2A.F.Ca.ET.039.01.1.1
TGCCGACACCATCCACAACATCGCCGACGCGACGACGGCCATCCCGCTCTGGATCGCCTTCGTGCTGGCGCGACGCGGGCCGACCCGAACGTTCACCTACGGCCTAGGTCGCGTCGAGGATCTTGCCGGCATCGTCATCGTGCTGATCATCCTGGCGAGCGCGCTGGTTGCCGGTTACGAAGCGATCGATCGCCTGTTCAATCCGCAGCCGGTCAGGTTCCTGGGCTGGCTCGCCGCTGCAGGCGTCATCGGCTTCCTCGGCAATGAGGCGGTGGCCGTCTTCCGCATCCGCGTCGGCCGTCAGATCAACAGCGCGGCCCTGATCGCCGATGGTTACCACGCGCGCACCGACGGGCTGACCAGCCTTGCCGTCGTTGCCGGCGCGGTCGGCGTCTGGCTTAGCTACCCGCTCGCCGACCCGATCATCGGCCTGCTGATCACCATCGCCATTTTCGGCATCGTCTGGCAGTCGGCGCGTTCGGTGCTGACGCGCATGCTCGACGGCGTGGAGCCGTGGCTGGTCGACGAGGTTCATCACGCCGCCGACCATGTCGCCGGGATCGACAGGGTGGTCCACGCGAGGGCCCGCTGGCTCGGCCATAAGCTGCATGTCGATGTGGAGGTCGCGGTCAATGACGGGCTGCTGCTCGCCGCCGCCAACAACATCGCCGCGTCGCTGAAGACGGAGCTCTTCGCGCACATTCCCGCGCTCGACGTCGCCACGGTGCGCTTTGCCGCGCCCGAGGGCGAGAGGGGTCACCATCACGCGCCTGACCCTTTCCTGGTGTCGGGCAAGCTGGCCAGCGGGCTGCTCGAGATCGTCGACACGCCCCAGGGCGAGCGCATGCGGCTGCGCCTCTCGCGCCACGCCGAGGGCCTGCAAGCGAACGTCGCCATCGAACGCGCCGGCGGCGCCGTCGAGAGCCTGCCGCTGTCGCCGGTCGGCGGCGATCATCACTACCTGCAAAGCCTTGTCGCGCCGGCCGAGCCGCATGAGTTCAGCGCCAGGCTGCAACTGGCGGCCGGTCAGGACAGCGAGGACCTGCCCTTCGCCATGGCCGAGCCGGAAGGCCACCAGCACGAGCACGCGCATGGATGATACAGGCGCTCTTTGACTACCAACGCGAGATTTACCTGGCGGTGGCGCAGCACCTCAAGGCGTTCGCCGGCGACGGCAACTGGCTTACGCTCCTTGCGGTCCTGCCGATGGGCGTCGTGTTCGGGGCGGCTCACGCGCTGACGCCGGGCCATTCGAAGACACTGCTAGCCGCCTATATCGCCGGCTCGCAGGTGAAATTGGCTCGTGGATTGCTCGCCTCGCTCGCCCTTTCCTTCACCCATATCACGCTGGCGGTGCTTATCGCGGTGCTGGCGCTGCCGCTCGTCTCGATCTCGCTGGGCAGCGTCGGCCGCGCTCCCGCGCTGGAAACGCTGAGCCGTGGGCTGCTCGGCCTGATCGGCGTGTGGATAATCTGGCGCGCGCTGCGCGGCCGTCATCATCATCACGTCCATGAGGGCGAAGCGGTCGGCTTCATGGCTGGACTGATCCCTTGCCCGCTGACGCTGTTCGTCATGACTTATGCCATTTCGCGCGGCATACCCTGGGCCGGACTTGTCTTCGCTGTCGCGATGATGGTGGGCGTCGCGATCACGCTCGGTATCGTCGTGCTGCTGGCGGTGCTGTTCCGCAGCGGGTCGGTAGCCGCGCTGGAACGGCTGGGATCGAGCACGGCCGGTGTGGCCACCTTTCTGGAGATCGCGACCGGGCTGATTCTGGTTGGCGCGGCATTGCATCAGATCTTCGGGTAGCGGAACGCGTCACCTCACGCTGATCAGCGCCGTGCCGGCGATGGCCAGCAGCGCGCCGGCCCAGGCGGTCGCGGTCGGCCTTTGGCCGCTGCGCAGCCACACCATCGGCAGGATGATGACCGGCGTCATCGAGGACAGCGTCGAGATGATGCCGACATTGCCGGTGCGCAACGCGGCCATCAGGCAGGACATGCCGAGCGAGGTGCCGACGAAGGCGGACAGCACGGCGAGTCCCACCGTGCCGAACTGCACGGCCTCCCTTTTGCCCTTGCCGAACGGCGTTGCCGTGAGCGCGATGAACAGGATGACGGCGAGGCCGGAACGCAGCGCCATGGCCGTGAACGGCTCGACGCCGGCCGCCATGGCGGGCCTGGCCAGAAGGGTGCCGATCGCCTGGCCGAGCGCTGTCGTGACGCCAAGCACGATGCCTGGTCCCATGCGGCCGGTGAGCGGCGGGCCCGGCACGGTGCTGACCGGCACGGTGGAAGGGGTGACGACCGGCATAGCCGGCGCCAGCTCGCCGCGCTTGAGGAAGCGCCGCGGCATGCCGATGGCAAGCACGATGCCCGCCAGCACCAGCGCCACGCCCAGCGCCTGCCAGCGGCTGATGGTTTCCTCGAGCACCAGATAGCCGAGCGCCAGCGCGAAGGGCGAGGTGAGCGAGAAGAGCAGCGCCGTGATCCGCGGGCCGACCGAATAGATGGTGGCGAAATAGGTCGTGCTGGCGATGCTGATGCCGGCGAAGCTCGACCCGGCGAGCAGCCAGAATTCCCTCGCGCCGATCGTGTGCCAGCCGCCGATCGCCAGCGACACAGAGCCGGTCATCACGAAAGTCGCGAGCATCTGCCAGCGGGCAAGCTGGAGCAGGGGAACGCGCCCCTTGAGCTCGCTGAGGAACATGGAGCTCAGCGCGCTGCACAAGGCGGCGGTGACGGCAAGGGCTTCGGAAAGGAGCATGGCTGCTGGCGGTTGCGGCGATTCCACCCAGGATTGGGCAGGCGCCGACGCTTACGCCAGCTCGCCGCAATGCGCCAGCCGGACCGGCGGCCGCAGGGGCATGCACCGAGATATCAAGTCGAGGACAATGGCGGGCTTGGCCCGAACACGGGAGCGACGGGGCGGGTGCCCCGCCGCTTCCAGGGTGTCGTTCCCGGCAAAGGGCGATACGGACGGTCTATTGCATGGCTGCGGGGTTCATCCACAGGAACTCCCAGACATTGCCATCCGGGTCTTCTATGTGACGGTTGAACATGAAGCCGAGATCCTGTGCCGGGTTGGGATCGGCGCGGCCGCCCGCTGCAACACCTTTCTCGATGACCGCGTTGACCGCGTCCTTGCTGTCGACGGTCAGCGCGATCAGCAATTGGCTCTCGCGCTTGGCATCGCCTATCGGACGGGCTGTGAACTGGCTGTAGTGCTGGTGCGTCAGCAACATGACCCCGATCGAATCGGAGAACATGATCGAGCTGGCCTGGTCGTTCGAGAACTGCGGGTTGAGCGTGCCGCCGATCGCGAGATAAAACTTGGTCGCTGGCTGCAGATCGCGCACCGGCAGATTGAGGAAGAGCATTTGGGTCATCGGGTTGAAACCTCCGTTTCATTGACGGGTACTAGTCAGTCTAGTACTGTCTCGATGGCTATCATACGGGAACGGTACCGTCTAGTACTGATAGAGGGGCGCTATGAAAATTGCTGTTGAGACCAGATCGGCCCGTAAGGATCGTGAGATCATCGAGGCGGCGACCGCCGCCTTCATCGCCAAGGGCTACGATGGGACCAGCATGGAGGAGATCGCCACCAGGGCGAGCGCTTCGAAGCAGACTGTCTACAAGCATTTCACGGACAAGGAGACGCTTTTCACCGAAGTCGTGGAGTCCACCGCTTCTCAGGTCAACGACGTTGTCGAGTCCGTGACGATGCTGCTTTCCGAGGCAAAATTCCTGGAGGGCGGCCTGCAGCAGCTTGCCCGGCGATTGACCACGACGCTGATGAACGACGAGTTGCTGAAGCTCCGGCGTCTGATTATCGCCAATGCCGATCGGATGCCGCAGCTTGGCCGTAGCTGGTACGACAAAGGCTTTGAGCGCATGCTTGCCTCGGTGGCGGAGTGCTTTGAAAAGCTCACCAGCCGAGGCTTGTTGCAGACCGGCGATCCCCGTTTGGCGGCCAGCCATTTCTTTGGCATGCTGCTTTGGATTCCGATGAACGAAGCGATGTTCACCGGAAGCAACCCGCGCTCGAAAGCCGACCTTGAGCGCCACGCCGATGCCTCGGTCGAAGCGTTCCTTGCCGCCTATGGGGCACGCTCGAAATAGTCGCGCCGCCTGGCACGATCTGCGCGGCGCAACGAGCCGCGTTACGTCGCCTGGTGTCGTAGGAGGTCGGCCGGCCTCAGTCAGTTGAGCAGCGCCTGAGAGTCCAACGCGATCGGCTAGGCGACGGCTGAATCGTTCTAGACGGTGCCGGCCCGCGGCGAGGGCAGACGGAAGATCGCCCAACTTGCGGCGGCGAGCGCCGCCATCGTGACCAGCAGCACCGCCAGGCTCGGCAGGTGGAACACCATGTCCCGCCATCTGGGCTCGATCACCGCGCCGGTGCTGAAGGCCTCACCGCTGAACTGGCACAGGATCCAGGACGCGCCGCTGCGCACCATGTCGGCGTCGATGTCGGAAATCAGCACTTTCGCCTGGCGCTCGGCTGCGGGCATCGTCGCCATATAGGTGAGCAGCGCCTTGGCGGTGGCGAGATAGGCGTGGCTGCATTCGTTGAACGGGCTCTCCTCGTCGCCGAGGCTTCCCGGCATCAAGCCCCAGAGGCAGTAGGTGTATTGCAGATTGCCGTGATTGTAGAGCCGCCGGAAGGTCGGGTCGGTCACGGTCTGGCGTTGGGCAAAATCCAGGATGTCGCCACGATAGCGCGCGATCACAGCCATCTGGCCGTGGGTTAGGCTGGGGATCTGGATGCCTGGGGGAGGCGGAGCGGAGGAGCCACTATGCGCCTGCGCCGAGGCTGCCGCCAGCAGGGCGAGCAGCACTGCAACCGAGCAATTCCAGGAAAATTGTGCCGCGGTTTTCCGTCCGGAATTGCGAGAAAACAGAAGACCAAAGCGGCTCAGCCCTCGTGTCGACCGTTGAGCCGCTTTGGCCGCCAGGGCACGGAACCGTGGCGGCCAACGCATGGGAGTTCAAGCGTAGCGGCGGGCGGGGCCGCGCTGGTCGCGCACGGCGACCACGCGCTCGGCAACCGCGCCGAAGCCGAGCCCGACGACGGTCCACAGCACCAGCTGGATGCCGAGCGAGGCGACGCGGAACTGCCACAGCACCGTCGCCGAGAAGTTCTCCGGCACTTCGTTGATGTCGGGCAGCGCCGCCTTCACCAGCGCGAAGACGACGAGGAAGGCGAGCCCAGCGACGATCGAGGCATTCCAGGCGCCGAGCTTGCTCCATAGCCGCTGCGCCAGGCCCACCGCCGCCACCATCGCGGCGATCGAGATGACGATCATGATGAAGAACAGTTCGGTGCGGTAGGCGATGGTTTCGGGATTGCCGACCGCGGGCGGGTTGGCCGGGTATTTGAGGCTCGGAACCACGATCACGGCAAGGAAGCCGAGCAGCGCCAGCAGCGCCGAGGTGCTGCGCGGGCCGAGCGAGCCCAGCCGGCCATAGGCATAGGCGAAGACCAGCGAGAACAGCCCGCCAAGCGCCGCGCCATAGACCAGCACGCCGGTCGCCAGACCGATGCCTGCCTGCGTGACGCGGCTGACCATCTCGGGCTCCGGCGCCTCGCCGGCGGCCTGCGCCTGCTGTTCCTCGAAGGCGATCGCCTTGTCGACCTGCGGCTCGCCATAGACGCGGGCGAAGGCGAACGCCAGAATCCCCGCCACTAGCCCGACAAGCATGCCGCGCAGCAAAAGTTTTCCGACCATGTCAGAGTCCCTTCAAGCAATTTCCCGGAAAAATTGAGCGTTTTCCGCCCGGAATTGCATTAGGCCAAATCTCAGAACGGCATCAGCGATGCCGAAGCCGCTCCAGAGCAATTCCAGGAAAAGTGTGCAACGGTTTTCCGTCCGGGATTGCGCGTCAGACCAAAACCTAGGACGGTTCAGCCTTCGCTGAACCGATCCTAATGGCAGGGGAAGCCGAGCAGGTGGCGGCCGTCATGCACGAATTCATGCACCATCGTGCCGCGGATCAGCGAGGTCGCGCCTTCTTCCGCGCCGACGAAATAGATCATCAGCATCAGCATCAGGCCGGCGAAGATTGCCCAGGGCAGAAGCTCGCGGACGGGAATCGCAACCGGGCCGTAGGTCGGGGCGAAAGTGGTGTCGGACATTTGACCTCCTGTGGGATGCTGCGTCCCGTTGATCCAACTGTGCTGCGGGATAAGGCCTGACTTTCGGCTGGTGCCGATCACAGTGGCGCGACCGTGCCGGACTCGCACCGGCTTCCAATCCCGTATAGCGCTAAAACACTTGTCAGCACTTCGTTCGCCTGTCAACGACATGTAATGGCCAACGCGGCTTCGCCTGGCCGAAATTTCACTGGACCACGGAGTTTTGGGATGTTCGCCCGCCTGACGATGATCGCAAGCGGCGCGACGCAGGCCGCGCGCAAGGGCCGCTTTCCATCGGACGAGGCGCCGGAGCCGAGCGCCTTCGACCGCGCCGGCGCGATCGCTTCGTCGCTGCGCCGGGCCGACCGCGTCTGGACAAGTCCGGCGCTCGCCGCGCGCAGGACGGCCGAGGCGCTTGGCCTTGACGCGACCGTCGAGCCGCTGCTTGCCGAGCAGGATTTCGCGCGCTGGGCCGGCAAAAGCTTCGAGGAGGTGCAGGCCGAGGACCCGGCAGGCATGGCGGCCTGGGTTGCCGATCCGGACGCCGCACCCCATGGCGGCGAATCGCTTGCCGCCGTCGCCCGGCGGGGTGCCGCGCTGATGGAGCGGCTGGCCGGCGAGGGGGGCGGCCACACCGTCGCGCTCACCCATGCCGTGCCGATCCGCGCCGCCATCGTGCATGTGCTGGGCGCGCCGCTCTCCTCGGTCTGGAAGATCGACATCGAGCCGCTGTCGCTCACCGAGTTCCGCAACGACGGCCGCCGCTGGGTGCTGCACGCGAGCGGGGTCGCCGGCGCGAGATAGCGCCGGAAACAGCTTTTCTGCTAATGGGCCGCGGTGCAGACGAATCCTGCTGTTTCAGCAACCGCTAACGGAACGGAAACGCCTTGCTGCTATGGTGCTGCCCAGTGGCGAGGAGAGCCTTGCCTTAGGAGCCGCCGGATATGGCCAATTATCCCGAGACCGAGCGCCGTCTTCATGCGCGCGAATTCGTGCTCAAGGAAGCCACGATCATTGCCGGTGCCGTCAGGATCGGCTGCTCGGTCAGGAATCAGCACGAGCAGGGCGCGGAGTTGCGCGTCGCCGCCGATACGGAGATCCCGGAACGCTTCCTGCTCGAGGTCCCAGCCGACGATATGACCTATCGCGCCTTGGTGCGGTGGCGGCGCAACGACCGCATCGGCGTGGCGCTCTACAGCAACGCGCCGAAGGACTGACGCGGTTCTCAGCAATTCGCGACTTGATCCTGTCCGGACGGCATGCAACCCGGCACATCGGGAACGCAACCGTGGCGCGTGCGTTCATGGGGGCCGATCAATTGGGATTCGTGCATGAGCAGGACAGCCGTTTGGGTGGCGCTGATCGCTATCATTCTCGTGGCCCTCTATTTGTTGCAGCACAATGGCATGATCAGATTCTAAAGCACGGCGGCGCTCTGCGCCGTTCGCCGGGTCAGCAGCAGCTGTTCTCTCCGCAGCACGGCTTGCCAGCGGCCGCCTGTTCCTTCAGCCAGCGGTCACGCGGCTTGCAGCTCGCTGGCCGTGGCGAAAGCACGACCTCGATAGCGCCGCCAACGACGCTTGGCTGGGCTGCGCGGTGCAGCTCCATCGGGCGGATCCCGTC
The DNA here is from genome assembly GCF_003998035.1 of Mesorhizobium sp. M2A.F.Ca.ET.039.01.1.1. Classification (NCBI taxonomy): domain Bacteria; kingdom Pseudomonadati; phylum Pseudomonadota; class Alphaproteobacteria; order Hyphomicrobiales; family Phyllobacteriaceae; genus Mesorhizobium; species Mesorhizobium sp. M2A.F.Ca.ET.039.01.1.1. Next base: position 7,765 of record NZ_RZRY01000135.1, read on the forward strand.
GCTGACCTCGAAGGTCAGCTTCGCCGACTGGTCGAGAGCCACGTGATCCGAGACCTTGCGGATGATCGCCGCGAACTTGCCGGCCGGCATATGGACCGGCCCGCCTTCGTCCACGTCCCATAGCTGGACGAAGATCTCCGACCATGATTCCGGATTGGCCTCGCAATCCAGCGCCGAGAACTGGCCCGCCTTCACCTCGGTGACATGATAGCCTGGCTTAACCGTCTGCCCGTCATAGCGGAACACCAGCGGCCTGTCCTTGTAGTCGGCCAGCGCGCCCAGCAGGTCGCCGATGGTCAGGTCGGAGGGGTCGATCGGGGCGGCGTTTTTATGATTGTCAGAAGACAGCATGTCGGCTATTCCTCATTTCAATATTTCAAGGATTATCGAAACGTGGATGAACGTCAAGCCCTGATCGCCTTTGGCGCGCTGTCGCAGGAAACCCGCCTGCGCCTGCTGCGCCTGTTGGTCGTTGCCGGACCGGAAGGCATTTCCGCCGGCTCGCTCGCCGAACAGGTGGAGGTCTCGCCCTCCAATGTCAGCTTCCACCTCAAGGAACTGGAACGGTCCGGCCTCGTCACCGCGCGGCGTGATGCCCGCTCGATCGTCTACAGCGCCGAGTACGACGCGCTGTCCGGCCTGATCCGTTTCCTGATGGAGGATTGCTGCTCGGGCCGCCCGGAGATCTGCGCGCTGGCGCTTGCCGCGCCTTGCTGCCGGCCGGGCGAGGGGACCACGCAATGACTGCCGCGCCCTTGGCCCAGCATGGCAAACCGATGAGCGGCTTCGATCCATTGCGCCGGTTCGTCGCCGAAGCCCTGGGCACCGGACTGCTGGTGGCGACGGTCGTCGGTTCCGGCATCATGGCCGAGACGCTGACGCACGACACCGCGCTGGCGCTGCTCGGCAACACGCTCGCGACCGGCGCCATGCTGGTGGTGTTGATCACCATCCTCGGTCCGATCTCCGGCGCGCATTTCAATCCCGCGGTTTCGCTGGTGTTCTGCCTCAACCGGTCTCTGCCTGCCCGCGATCTCCCTGCCTATATCGCCGCGCAATTCGCCGGCGGCGTCGCCGGCACCATCGCCGCGCATCTCATGTTCGCCCTGCCGGTTCTGGAGGTCGCGACGAAGCCGCGGACCGGGCCGGCGCAGTGGTTTTCCGAAGGCGTCGCGGCGTTCGGCCTTGTCGTCGTCATTCTCGCCGGCCTGCGCTTCGAGCGGCGGACCGTGCCGTGGCTGGTCGGGCTCTATATCACGGCGGCCTATTGGTTCACCGCGTCCACGTCCTTCGCCAATCCTGCGGTTGCCGTTGCGCGGTCGCTCACCAACAGCTTCTCCGGCATCAGGCCGGTCGATCTGCCGGGCTTCATCGTCGCCGAGCTGCTAGGCGCCCTGATCGCGCTTGCGCTGATGGGCTGGCTCCTCAAGCCCGAAACCGTTCAGCAATCCCATCCCCTGAAAGCAGAACCATGACGGTCACGATTTACCACAATCCCGCTTGCGGCACCTCGCGCAACACGCTCGCCATGATCCGCGCCAGCGGCGAGGAGCCCGTGGTGATCGAATATCTGAAGACGCCGCCGAGCCGCGAGCGGCTGCTCGAACTGATCGCGGGGATGGGGATCACACCCCGCCAGTTGCTCCGGGAGAAGGGCACGCCTTACGACGAGCTCGGTCTCGCCGGCCCGAAATGGAGCGACGAGGAACTGATCGATTTCATGCTCGCCCATCCGATCCTCATCAACCGGCCGATCGTCGAGACGCCCAAGGGCACGAGGCTCTGCCGGCCGTCGGAAGCTGTGCTGCCGCTGCTGGACAATCCGGTGTGCGAATTCGTCAAGGAAGATGGCGAGAAAATACGTCCATCGCTTAGGGCGTCAGGTGCTTCATGAAGTAGATGGACGCCCTTGGTTTGCCGAACGGGTCGACGAAATGATGCGGCACGACGCCGACTTGCCGCCAGTTCATGCGCCGATAGAGCCGCTCGCTCGCTCCGCCCTCGGCGGTGTCGAGAAGGAGAAGGGTGCGCTTTCTCGACCTGGCTTCGTCTTCCACCGATGCCATGAGCGCTGAACCGATGCCTTGTCGCTGGAAATCTCGATGCACGAGCAGCATGTAAACCTCCGCCCGGTGCAGCGCATTCGGTTCCGGCGACAGATAGAGCTGGACGGTGCCGACGAGATTGTCCTCGACATAGGCGCAGATGAGGAGACGTTCCCCGTTCGTCAGCGAGGGGAAGATGCCTTGCCAATAGGACCGGGCTTGGTCGACGTCGAACGGCAGTACGAAGCCGACGAGCGCCCCGTCCTCGATGCTCTGCATCAAGAGCCCGGCGAGGGCGTCGAGTCGCGCCGTTGCTCCGGCCTCGTCGATTACCGCGATACGCATGTGCGCTCCCCTTCGAGGCTCGATAAATAGTGGGCTTTGAGCGATCCGTGAAGATTGAAGCGCCTGCGCCCGTCCCCCGCAACCGCCACGTTCTCGTCACGGCCCTCGGAATCACGCAGATCATCGCCTGGGGATCGTCCTACTATCTGCCCGCGGTCCTTGCCGCGCCGATTGCAAAGGACACCGGCTGGTCGCTCGCATCGGTCGTTGCCGGGTTATCCTGCGGGCTGCTGCTTGCCGGGCTTGTGTCCCCCATCACGGGCCGGCTGATCCAGCGCCATGGCGGCCGTCCGGTGCTTGCCGCCGGCTCGCTGCTGCTGGCGGCCGCGCATTCGTTGCTGGCGATGGCAACCGCCTATCCGCTTTACCAGGTTGCCTGGCTGCTGATGGGCATCGGCATGTCGAGCAGTCTCTACGACGCCGGCTTCGCCACGCTGGGCCGGCTCTACGGCCAAGGCGCGCGCGGCGCCATCACCAACCTGACGCTCTTCGGTGGTTTCGCCAGCACCGTCTGCTGGCCGCTCAGCGCCTTCCTGGTCGAACATGGCGGATGGCGCATCGCCTGCCTTTCCTATGCCGCGATCCATCTGGCGATCTGCCTGCCGCTCCACCTTTGGGTCATCCCGCCGCCTCCACCCGCGGCGCCCGCCCCGGTGAGAGGCAAGTCGAAAGAGGCATCCGCCACGGGCAGGACGCGGGCACGCTTCATTCTGCTTGCCTCCATCCTGACATTGGCCGCGATGATCGCATCCACGCTCTCCGTCCACCTGCTGACGCTGCTGCAATTGCGCGGCGTCGGCCTGGCGGCGGCAGTCGGTCTTGGCGCCCTGGTCGGTCCGTCACAGGTCGGCGCGCGCGTGGCCGAGTTGCTGATCGGCCGCAACCGGCATCATCCGATCTGGACGATGCTGGCGTCCGTATCGCTGCTCGCGGCCGGGATCTGGCTGCTTCTGGTGGGCCACGCATTCATCGCGCTCGCCCTGATCCTCTACGGCGCGGGCAACGGCATCCACACGATCGCACGCGGCGCGCTGCCGCTGGTGCTGTTCGATCCGCAGCAATACGCCGTCCTGATGGGCAAGCTCGCAACGCCGAGCCTCATCATCCAGGCGGCAGCTCCTTCCATCGGAGCGCTGCTTCTGGGCATGGGCGGCGGCAATCTCGTCCTGACCACGCTGGCGCTCGCGGCGACGCTGAATGTGGGGCTCTCTATCTGCTTGCTTGCGGCCGTGGGCCGCTGATCCTCGGATCGGTTTGACGCCCGACGAAATCGCCGAATCTGTCGCGGATATCCGCATTCAGGCGGCTCCGGACGGACGCCGCCGCACATCTTTTGGCGAATTACGCCAATGCATGTCGCTCAATGCGCCGTGGTTTCGGCTGAGCGACATGCATCAAACAAGGCTTAACTGCGGGTAACGAATCTGAACGATTGCGAGGCGCTCAGAAACGGTAATTCACGAAGGCCTTGAGCGTGTGGAAAGCCACGTCGTCCTTGACTGTCAACCCTTCGCCATTGTCGAGTATGTGCTTCGAGCCAAGGTCGACATAGGCATACTCCGTGCCGAAGGAGATGCGATCGGTGATGGCGTGCTCGAGGCCCGCGCCGATCGTCCAGCCGGTGCGTGTCTGCTCCTCGTTGAAGACGGTCGTCCCGCCGACCGTCAGTGTCTGCTCGGTGTTGCCAAAGGCAAGGCCGCCATGGCCGTAGATGAGCGTGCGGTCCCAAGCGTGGCCCAGCCGCGCGCGAACGGTGCCGAGATATTTGAGATCCACGTCGCCATTGAAGATCTCGGTGCCGTCCACCGAGGCCGTAACCGAAGCGCCGTAGCTGGACGCGGCAATATCCGCCACCGCACCGATCACCCAGCGGTCGGCGAACTGC
>NZ_RZRY01001360.1:0-797 GCF_003998035.1 Mesorhizobium sp. M2A.F.Ca.ET.039.01.1.1
CTCGTAACGGGTATCACTGATTTTGCGCCCGAGTTGCAGCAGAGTCTCGTCGGCCAGGTCGAGAGGCTCGACAACCCGGGGCATTGCGCCTCGGTCCTTGAGGTCCTTGGAGCCGGCGTGGCGAGGCTTTCGCGCGATTTGCAGAAGCGTCTCATCGTCCGTGCCGAGCGACTTGACGACGCCAATCGCGCCTCGGCCTTACGGGGCCTCGGAGCCGGCCTACCAAGGCTTGCGCCCGAACTGCAGCAGCGCGTCGTTGACTTGGCCGAGAGCATCGCCCCCGAGTATCTCGTAGGGGCTCTCGAAGGCCTTCGGCCAAGCTTGGCAGAGCTTGCCCCCGATCTACAACGGCGCATTGCTGTCCTTGCCGACGGAATTGACGAGCCGGAGTATCGGGCTCGCGCCCTGGCAGCATTATTGCCCTAGTTATAGTTAGGGCTTACGGATGGCCTTCAAGGACTGTTGAACAAGCCGAGGCCGATCGCAGGCGATAAGAGTCTGTCGAGCTTGAAGGGCGGCAACATTATCGGGGATGGCGATGTGATAATCGATGACTCCTCTAACCCGCTGTTGAGGCGGCATCATGGACTTTAATGGAGGAGCGGTGAGATGCGATTGGGAATAAACAACTTAACGGCTTCCGCGTTAGACCGGCGACTCGTTGACATGCGCCAACGCCGTCGTCTGCATCAACCATGCGCGCTTGATGAGCGGACGGGACTGTCTCTCAAGGGAAGAGGTCATTGTAAATATAGCGTGCCTCAACGACGACACGAGCTCGATCCGGCCTACATGAG
>NZ_RZRY01001361.1:0-797 GCF_003998035.1 Mesorhizobium sp. M2A.F.Ca.ET.039.01.1.1
GAACAGCACCAGATGCCGCTCGGTCAGCCGGCCGACGGTGCGCAGCATCAATTCGGCGCTGATCGGGTCGACGAAATCGGTGAAGACGATGACCAGAGAGCGCCGGTCAAGTTTGGCTGACAGCGTGGTCAGCGCCAGGGTGAAATTGGTCTCTTCGGTTGAATAGTCGATCTCGGCGGCGCGCTTCTGGATCATGGTGAAGCTCGGCGAGCCGCGCACCGCGCCGCTGGAGACGCGCGGCCTAGCGTCGAAGGAGAACAGGCTGACGAGATCGCCGCCCTTGAGCGCGATGAAGGCCGACAGGAGGGCCGCCGTCACCGCCCGGTCGACCTTCGGCACGCCGTCGACCGGCTCGCACATCAGCCGGCCGCTGTCGATGGCCAGAACGATGTTGTTGTTCTCCTCGATCCGGAACTCGCGCGCAAGAAGCTTGCCGTGGCGGGCGCTGCGCTTCCAGTCGATCATGCGCCGGCCCATGCCGGGCTGGTAGTCTTTCAGCGCCTCGAATTCGCGGCCCTGTCCAGCGCGCTTCTGGGCGTGGCCGTCGGCAAGGGCCGAACGCTGCAAGAGCGTGATTGCCTCGTCGCGCGCGCTGTTGACATTGGGCAGCACCGCGACCTTGCGCTCGACCGGCAACATGACCTGGTTCCAAACCAACCCAAACGGGCCCTGCCAGCGCAGCCACAGCCGGTCGAAACTGGCGATGCCGCGGCGGATAGCCTCGAATTCGAGATCGAGCGTGCCGCCATTGGCCGGCAGCGCGCCGCCTGTGCCGGCGACCGGCTGCACCCGCTGAT
>NZ_RZRY01001362.1:0-793 GCF_003998035.1 Mesorhizobium sp. M2A.F.Ca.ET.039.01.1.1
CAGACTCAAAAACGCAGCCAACAAAGCAAAAAATGACAGAAATGACGGCCGAAAGGCACCGCGACGATGGGATTATGACTTTGGTATTAGGTGCGGTGCGGGAGCGGCGCAGTGCCGGGAGCGGTTCATTTCCAGCGTTAGGCAACCAATCCGACGCACATCCTCTTTGAAAGGAGCGTTTTTCTCAGTATCCACGTGAAGCGTACGCCGTAGCCTTAACGATCGAGCGCCAACGTCTCGTCGTTGATTATCCCAAGACGGGCTTCAATCATTGCTATCTCGTCGGGCGAGGCGGCACCAGACGCCTCTATCTCCATGAAGAGTTGCTCGAAGCCGCCCGGCGTTACTATTGCGAACATCTGCCCGGGCTCGTCGCCAATGTTGCGCCAGCTGTGACGCACGTAAGGGGGCAGAACGACGACAGTGCCTGGAGGGGCATCGAATTCTTCGTCACCGCACTGGAAAACGATAAGTCCCGCAAACCACCCTAAAAAACCTCTGTCTCGCGCGTGTGAGTGTGAGGGGGTCGGGCCTTTCCCAGGGAGAGTGAAAGTTTCCCACATTCCGAATGCGCCGTTGGTCTCGGCGGCAGTGGCATGGACGACTACCTTCGCACCATGTGGCGCTTTGGCGAGGCGCTCGCTGCCCGGCGTGGAGATAACTGCTTTCTGAAAGTCCGACATGACCGCCCCCACTGGTTGAGTGGGGAACAATAGCATGGGATCGATTGCTTGTTCAGCCATTGGTGGCAGAGCAGCATTCCGCACGAAAAACCCCTGCGCCCATTTCTGGC
>NZ_RZRY01001363.1:0-791 GCF_003998035.1 Mesorhizobium sp. M2A.F.Ca.ET.039.01.1.1
CGCCATGGGTGGGCATGTTTTTGCATCTCGACACGACCTGGCTGTTGTTCGCCTTCCTGATCATTGCCGGCTTCGGTTTCTTCTTCGGCACGGCGCTCGACGCGATCATGAAGGAGAGCGGGTTTGGCCCGACCGGCAACACGCTGCTGTTCATCTTCGGCTTCTTTGCCGCGGTGACGGTCGCCGGCAAGCATGGCATCAGCCTGAGCGACCTCAGGCTGGCGGTTGCCTGTGGGCTCGGCGGCGCCTTTGCCTTCATCAGCGTGCTGGCACTGATCAAGGCCGGGATGGCGCGACTTTAATCAAACTCGACAAGCCGCCTGACGTCCTGCGACGACATGCCCGCCTCGCGAAGCGCGGCAAGACCGGTGTCCTTGAAGCTCTTGGACAGTTTCCTGCCGTCCGGACCAAGGATCAGGCGGTGGTGGAAATAGCGCGGCTGCGGCAGGCCGAGCAGTTCCTGCAGCAGGCGCTGCACGCCGGTCGCCGCATAGAGGTCCTGGCCGCGCACGACATGGCTGACGCCCTGCAGCGCGTCGTCGAGGACGACGGCAAGATGATAGCTGGTCGGGATGTCGCGGCGGGCGACGATGACGTCGCCCCAGGCCTGCGGTTGCGCTTCGATCGCTCGTGTCGCCGACATCGTCTCATCGGTGAATTCGGTCCATGACAGGTCGGCGGTGACGCGCATCCTTGCCACTTCGACGTCGAGCCGCCAGGCGAAGGGCATGTTCTCGGCGATCCGTCGCTTGCGCTCCCTGGCTGGCAGGGCCTTGTCGAGCGGCGGGTAG
>NZ_RZRY01001364.1:0-786 GCF_003998035.1 Mesorhizobium sp. M2A.F.Ca.ET.039.01.1.1
AGCCGCCGCAGATTGCGGTCATGGATGCCGAAGGTCTCAAGATGGCTGACGGTGTTGTAGAGATATTCAGCACCCGAGCCGACATGGCCGCACGCGCGCGCCAGCACCCAAGCCACCTTCTCCAGCGGCTGCCCGAGCGACGTCCCCCTGCCCGTCACACCGACCCAGAAGCCCAGCGCCCGCACCCGACCTTGCGCCGTCCGCACCGGAACCCATCTGACGGAGGCGACGCTCTCGTGGTCGTCGATCTCGCGTCGCAGCAGCCTCTCGATCTGGGCGGTCTTGTCGTCGTCCGGCAGGCGGTAGATGACGCCGTCGCAACGTCCGCCGCGTTCAAGCGCCATCATCAGTCCGGGCTGCTCAGCGCTGCCTCTCCAGCGCACGAGATCCAGGCAGAAGGAGCGATGCCAGCCATGCGCCGAGGCGCGCTGCTGCTCGACCGACTCGAAGGCCGGTTTCCAGATCAGCGAGCCATAGGCGAACACCCAAAGCGGTCCCTCATCGGCTTCGTCGGCAAGACGCGTGGCGAGCGCGCCGAAATCGTCGTCGCTGAGCTGCGTCCACTCCCCGCTCGGACCGGGATCGATCTCCTCGCGATGGCAAAGAGCCACAAGCTCGGGCGTGAGCGACATCTGGCGCATGGAAGGCAAACCCCTCTTTGCCGGCAGCAAAGTCGAAAAGAGTGGGCTATGCAAGATCAGGAGCAAAGCGCCTTGCCGACCGGGATTTTCGGCCCATGTCGGATTTCTGTCGCCAGGATCGTCCTAGGATGGATCGAACCGCGAT
>NZ_RZRY01001365.1:0-785 GCF_003998035.1 Mesorhizobium sp. M2A.F.Ca.ET.039.01.1.1
AGCCTGGATCTATGCCGTCATGGCTGCCGAAAGCGGCGGCAAGACAATGCGCGGCGGCCGCCCCATCACCTCCCCCGCTGGCGCCATGGGCCTCATGCAGGTGATGCCCGGCACCTATGAAGAGATGCGGGTCGAACACGGCCTTGGGCCTAACCCCCACGATCCGCGCGACAATATCCTGGCCGGCACGGCCTATCTCAGTGCCATGTATGACCGCTTCGGATTTCCTGGCCTGTTTGGCGCCTACAATGCCGGTCCCGAGCGCTACGACGAGCATTTGAAGCGTGGCAAACCGCTGCCAGAAGAGACCGTCGAGTACCTCGACCAACTCAAGGCGGCCGGAGTTTCGGCGGCCGACATCGAGGCGTTCGAAAGCCAATCTGTCGCTCCAAAGGCGCAAATCGCTCCTCTCGGACGGTCGCTGTTCTTCATTCATGACGGTGTTCACTCAGGCGTGCGAAACGGCGATCTCTTCGTGCCGCTCGGCAAGGACGGCGCGCAGCCGAAGGAGCCGGTGCGTTAGCCATGGCGGACGGGGGCGCGTCTGGCGGGGCTGGGCGCGGAAGGCAAGATAAAGGTACCGCCTCCAGGAGGCGGTTAAATCTTTGTCTGCACATCGTTTTTCCGGGAGGCTGCCGCCGGTGCCAAGAGGGTTTGACGTGTAAGTGTCTGATTTTGCTTGATATGTCTGGGAGGCTCGCATTAAGGATGACGAGTTCAGGCCGAAGCTCGGCAAAATCGGGTCGCGCGGCTCGAAGGCCGGCAAACGCTATGCCGGCCAGGTT
>NZ_RZRY01001366.1:0-778 GCF_003998035.1 Mesorhizobium sp. M2A.F.Ca.ET.039.01.1.1
ATGTATTCCTCGTCTTGCTGGCGATCGGAGTCGCGTATTTCCTGGCGCTGCGCCGGTTGGCGCCGGCAAGGCTCGCGCAAATCGAAGCCGACCTCATAGGTTCCGCCGAGCCGTGAAATGACCGGAGGCCGTGCCAGCGGCGGAGCGCGGCTGCGATCGCGCCCGCGGCCGCCAGCCGTGGGCAACTACTACCTCAACGATGTCAGGCCGCCGCGTCACTCGTGGATCTAAGCTGCCGAAGAGCACCGAACGAAGACAAGAAACGCCGAGGGAGAGATCGGACGATGGGCGCATCAGTCAAGAAAGCGGAGCCGCGTGGCCGCGAAGCCTTTCCTGCACCATCGCGGCCGACGCATCCCGCCCATATCATTCGAACCGATGAAGAGGCGGTCGCCGTGGCCAGGAAGCTGGCTGCTCAATTTGCCGAAGGCGCCGCCGAACGCGACCGCGACCGGCGCCTGCCTACTGCCGAGCTTGACATATTCTCACAAAGCGGACTTTGGGGAATCACGGTGCCGCGCGCATTCGGCGGCGCCGGTGTTTCGCAGGCGACGGTGGTGGAAGTCTTCAAGATCATCGCCGCGGCCGATCCATCGCTGGCCCAGATTCCGCAGAATCACTTCGAGATTACGGATTTGATCCGTGCGACCGGTTCCGACGCGCAGAAGCGGGCGCTGTTCGGCCTCGTCCTGTCCGGTCTTCGCCTCGGCAACGCCTTCTCCGAGTTCAAGGGCAAGAACGTCGGGGATTTCGAGACACGTATCGCGCCCCATGGCGA
>NZ_RZRY01001367.1:0-777 GCF_003998035.1 Mesorhizobium sp. M2A.F.Ca.ET.039.01.1.1
TCCTACACCTTCATCAAGATCGGCGTCGAGACGATCCCGCCTGTCACCTTCATCGCCGCTCGGACCATGATCGCCGGGGCCATTCTGCTCAGCGTCATCCGCTGGCGCGGCCTTGCCATGCCTGCCGACGCGGCAATGTGGCGCCGGTTCGCTTTCCAGGCCTGCCTCAACAGCGTCGTGCCCTTCACCCTGATCGCCGCCGCCGAACGATCGGTGGATGCCGGTCTTGCCACCATCCTCAACGCGACATCGCCTATCTTCACCTTCCTGCTGACGGCCTTGATCACGCGCCATGAGCCCGTCACGGCGCGCAAGCTCGTCGGCGTCGGGGCTGGCATCGTCGGCATCTGCCTCATCATCGGCACCGAGGCGCTTGGCGGGCTTGGCCGTCAAATGTGGGCGCAGCTTGCGATCGTCATCGCGACGGTCTCCTATGCCGGCGCGGCGATCTTCGGCCGCGGCTTCAAGGGCTTCGATCCGATGATACCCGCCGCGGGTTCGATGCTTTGCGGCGCGGTGATGCTTGTGCCGCTCAGCCTGATCGTCGACCGGCCATGGACGCTTGCGCCGTCGGCGGCTTCGATCCTGGCCCTGCTCGGCCTGTCGGTCTTCTCGACGGCGCTGGCCTTCGTCATCTATTTTCGCCTGATCCATACGCTGGGCTCGGTCGGCACCACCTCGCAGGCCTATCTGCGCGTGCCGATCGGCGTCGGCATCGGCGCCGTCTTCCTGGGCGAAAGCCTGGGGCCGGCCGCCTGGGTCGGCATGGGTTTTGTC
>NZ_RZRY01001368.1:0-774 GCF_003998035.1 Mesorhizobium sp. M2A.F.Ca.ET.039.01.1.1
CGTTCGACCTCATCCCGCCCACAGACGGGCCCCCGAGAGCCTGGCGGTTTGGAGAAGAATCGCTGCGCCATGGATCGAAGATTTCGAGGCGGCGCCGGGGAGGGTAAGCCTGGTGGTGACGGGGACCAGCAATTTTGCGATTGAGGCCTGCCTCGCCGGCTGTCCAGTTGTTCTCGTTGCGTCGGATTTCGACCGTCACGCTATTTGGGGCGAGCATCCCGCTCCTGGCCTTCATCTCGCGCCGGAACGGCTTTTGGCGATTTCAAGCCGGGATATGAGTGATATTGCTCTCTCGGCCGTCCGGGCGACGCGATCGTTCCTGGACTATTATGCAAAGCTTCCGGTATTCCCTATCCCGGTGGCTTCCAAGGCGGAGCGAGGTGCGTAGAGTGAGGCGGTTTGTGAAAAAAAGCAGCGTGGAAAAGGCCCGACGTGATCAGACATCGAATTTGAATTTGATTTCAGATCAAATCGACGTCTTCGTAAACCAATTCGGGCTCCTCCGCGGGAGCCTCTTCACTACGGTTGAATAAAGGAGGCTCCTTGATCTCGTTGCTTACGAACACTTTTCCGTTTGCAACATTGATTGAAAGCTCGGCAAAAGCTCGCGCAACATTGAACTGCCGTGAGGAAAACAAAACAAGACGCCCCGCAACGTGTTCAGAGAGCAATGCTCCGACATAACGAAGGAATCGCTCTGGAAACGCCGGGTGGGCCAAAGCGCCATCGATGACAAGAATGTCGACATCAATAAACCTTGCCATGGCTATAGAC
>NZ_RZRY01001369.1:0-773 GCF_003998035.1 Mesorhizobium sp. M2A.F.Ca.ET.039.01.1.1
GTCGCTGCGCGAGGCCTCCTTCCTGGTCGAGGTCAGCCGCCCCGACATCGCCTTCCAGCGCGATTTCGGCAGCGAGCCGTTGAAGGGTACTTTCGACAGCCGCCTGATGGCGCAGGCCTTCGGCAACGTCATCAAGAACGCCGCCGAGGCGATCGATGGACTTGATCCGGCGGATCGTTCGGACGGCACAATCCGGATTCAAGCCGGGCGCCAAGATGGCGCCATACGAATCGACGTTATCGACAACGGCAAGGGGCTGCCGCGCGAGAATCGCCAAAGGCTTCTCGAGCCCTATATGACGACGCGCGAGAAGGGGACCGGGCTCGGCCTCGCTATCGTCAAGAAGATCGTGGAGGACCATGGCGGCCGTCTCGAGTTGCACGACGCGCCAGCGGATTTCCATGGTGGCCGGGGCGCGATGATCTCGATCATCCTGCCGCCGGCGACGGTCGTAGCCGCGCCGCCACGCGGTGAAGGTCGAAACGAACACGAACGAGAAACTGAAAAGGTCGGTAATGGCGTCTGACATTCTCATCGTCGATGACGAGGAAGACATCCGCGAACTTGTCGCCGGTATCCTGAGCGACGAGGGTCATGAAACCCGTACGGCGCATGACGCCGACAGCGCGCTTGCGGCGATCGCCGACCGCGCGCCGCGGCTGATTTTCCTCGACATCTGGCTGCAGGGCTCGCGCCTCGACGGCCTCGCGCTGCTCGACGAAATCAAGACCATGCACCCGAACATGCCGGTCGTGATGATCTCCGGCCATGGC
>NZ_RZRY01000136.1:0-11982 GCF_003998035.1 Mesorhizobium sp. M2A.F.Ca.ET.039.01.1.1
GTCGAGCGTCTTCGGACCATAGCCGAAAGCGTCCTCGAAACGCCGGCGCAGCGTCCGCTCGCTCATATGCAACTGGCGTTGCAGGAACGGAACCAGCGGCGTTTCCGGCGGCAAACCTTCGTGTATGACCTCGAAAGCCCGGCCCATCTGAGGGTCGAGCACAGCGCGTCCTTCCGTGTGCGCGCCGATCGTCTCCTCCAGGCGCCGAACCAGATCGGCGAGGTTGGGCGTCGCTCTGATCCGGTCTGAAAGCTCGCGGCTGCGCGTGCTCCACAGCTCGCCGAGATCAAGCCGTCCGCCGACGATTTCGCCGGCCGGCACGCCGAGCCAGCCCGCCGCCGCGCCTGGCCGGAAGCGGAAGCCCACGATCACCACCCCAGCGGCAGGCTGCTCGATCTGCGGCTCCTTGTCCGGGCCGGCGATACGGAAGCGGCCATCGATCCATTGCAGGTCGATCGTCGCGTCCGGCGTGATGACGATAGGGGGAACGGCCCGCTCGTCCATGCGATGGACCCAGACAGCGGAGAAGGCATCGGCCAGCCTGCCGGCGGCAGGCCGCTCCCGAAAAAAGCCGGTGGTCTGTGCCAGGACCGGTTCCATCTCCTCTCCGATCTGCTCCAGCGGGGTTGCCGGATCGGTGTGACGGTCATTTTGGCCGAAATGTTCAATGCCGGCCGCGTCATCCATGGCAAAACGGACGGAACTTCACGGCGCTTCACGCGCTCGCATCGGACCGCATCCGTTTGCGACTGTGGTCACGGATATAGAAAGGAGTGAGAGAAATGAAAGCTCGCATCACCGTATTGACGCTCGGCGTCGACGATCTGGAGGTCTCCCTCAAATTCTATCGCGACGGCCTCGGCCTGCCGACCGAGGGCATCATCGGCCGCGAATTCGAGCATGGCGCCGTCGCCTTCTTCGATCTCGCCGGCGGCCTGAAATTCGCCATCTACGAGCGCGCCAGCATCGCCTGGGATGCCACCGTGCCGCAAAGCGGCCGCAGCCCGACCGAATTGACCATCGGCCACAATGTCGGCAGCGAGGCTGAGGTCGACGCGGTGATGGCTGAGGCCGTCAAGGCCGGCGCGCGCGTGGTCAAGCCGGCGCAGAAGACCTTCTGGGGCGGCTATGCCGGCTATTTCCAGGATCCCGACGATCATCTGTGGGAGGTCGTCTACAACCCAGCCTTCATCCCCGAGGAGTGAACGGAGCCACGCACGTCGAGAGGAGATCGCCATGCTCGTTCAAATCGTTCAAGCGCTCGGCGCTCTCCTCATCGGCGGCGTGTTCGTCTTCGCCGGCATCGAGCATTTCCTCAAATTCGGGGCGATGCGCGACTATCTGGCCGCGCAGAAATTTCCGGCTCCGGCGCTGATGCTGGCCGCCGGTTCGACGGTCGAGATCATCGCGGGCTCGCTGCTCGCCGTTGGCGTGGCACGGCTGTTTGCCGCCGTCGCTCTGGCCATCTTCACACTGGCGACGAACCTCATGCTGCTGCGTTTCTGGGCTAGCGCGGAGCCGGAGCGCCAGGTGCTGCGCAACGCCTTCCTGATCAACATTGCCGTCATCGGCGGGCTGCTGCTTGCCGGCACTTACTGATCAACCGGCAAATCCGCAACGAAGCTTTGCGGAAACCATTGTTTTCGCGACCGCTTGACCGCCGCCAAGCGAATCCGCACAGTGCGTGCAACCGACCTCGAGAGGCTGTCATGACTCGCTTCGCCCATTCCGCTCTTGCCGCGCTGGTTGCGCTGTCCACTCCCTTTGCCGCTCCGCTGGGCTTCACCCAGGCGGCGCAGGCCGCCGACCTTTCGGTCTACAGCGGCGACGATGGCAGCGTCTGCGGCGAAAGCTGGGTGCTGAACAAGATCACCGACCGCTTCTCCTACCAGGTGCATCACGTGCCGCATCTGCCGGACGTCGCGATCACCGATTTCCGCGACATCCGCCAGCATCGCTACGAGCCGGCGAGCGAGGAATGGCCGATCGGCCGCCATTATTGCCGCGCCACCGTCAACCTGTCGGACGGCCACGACCGCTCGATCTTCTATCTGATCGAGGAAGGCCAGGGCTTTGCCTCGATCGGCGACAATGTCGAGTTCTGCGTCTTGGGCTTCGACCGCTGGCTGGTCTATAACGGCCGCTGCCGCGTGCTGCGCTGAGGCGGCGCTGACGGGCATGGATATCACGACGCTGCTTGCCTTCGCGGCGGCCTTCTTCGTGTTCGCCGCCAGTCCGGGTCCCGACAATATGACGATCGTCGCCCGCACGATCTCCAGCGGCGCCGCGTCGGGCATCGCCTATGGGGCCGGGACGGTGGTCGGTATCCTCATCTTTCTGGTGCTCGCCACCTTCGGTCTGTCGATCCTCGCCGCCAAGATGGCGGTCGTCATGACTGTGCTTCGCTATGGCGGTGCGGCCTATCTGATCTGGATTGGCATCAGGTTGTGGACCGCCATTCCCGTGGTCCCGGCATCGCAGCCGGTATCGAACCGGCGCGGCTTGCTGGCGACCTTCGCCGCCGGCATCGCGCTCAACCTCGGCAATCCGAAGATGCCGCTGTTCTATGTCGCGTTGCTGCCCAATGTGGTCGGCGCGTCGCTCAACACAGGCGATCTTGGCGTGTTGGCGACGGTGATCCTGATCGTCGAGGCCGTGGTCATCGGCGGACATGTCCTGCTCGCCGGCCGAGCCCGCGGCCTCTTGCGCACACCAGCGATCGTGCGCCGCGTCAACCGCGCCGCCGGTGGCGTGATGATCGGCGCCGGCGTGGCCGTGGTCGCCACGCGCTGAGAGACGCCGGTTCAATGGCAGGCGATAGACAGCTGAGGTAGGCGCTGTCCCGCCGGCCTATCCTGAGTTGGCTTCTCCACGACCAGCCCGCGCAAGCAACAGCGCCCGTTCCCGCTCATTGCCGGCCAACCCGGCGGCGCGGCGGAATTCGGCGCGGGCTTCGTCTATCCGTCCGAGCTTCGCCAGAAGATCGCCGCGCACCGTGGGCAACAAATGCGTATCCTTGAGCCGAGGTTCGTCCCGCAGCGCGTCGGTAATCGCCAACCCTTGCGGCGGTCCGAACGCCATGCCGGCAGCGACCGCCCGGTTGACCTCGACGATGGGCGAGGGCGCTGCAAGCGCAAGCGCCTGGTAGTATGCCGCGATGGCGATCCAGTCGGTGTCGGCCGCGCTCACGGCGCGTGCATGGCAGGCGGCGATCATCGCTTGCAGCTGATAGGGGCCAGGTGTCGGCGTCAGCGCCATCGCGCGGTTCAACCCATCGAGGCCGCGCCGGATCAGCGACCAGTCCCAGCGGCTGCGGTCCTGGTCGAGCAGAAGGACCGGGTTGCCCGCTGCGTCGATGCGGGCGCCAAAGCGCGACGCGCTGAGCTCCATCAGGGCCACCAGGCCGAGCGTCTCGGGCTCCTGCGGCACCAGGGCCGCCAGCAGACGGCCGAGGCGCATGGCCTCGCCGCAGAGATCCGTGCGCAGCCAGTCCGGTCCAGCGGAAGCGACGTAGCCTTCGTTGAAGATCAGGTAGATCACCTCCAGCACGGCGCCGAGGCGCTCGCGCCGCTCCTGCCCGCGCGGCATCTCGAAGGCAATGCCGGCTTCGCGCAGCGTTCTTTTGGCGCGCACGATACGCTGGGCGACGGTCGCCTCCGGCGCCAGGAAGGCGCGTGCGATCTGAGGCGTCGACAGGCCGCCGAGCATCCTGAGCGCAAGCGCCGCGCGCTGTTCGGGCGCCAGCACTGGATGGCAGGCGGTGAAGATCAGCCGCAACAGATCGTCGTCTATGTCCTCGTCCAGCGCCGCCTCGATGTCGGGCATCTCGCGCTCCAGCTCGGCGAGGTCGACGGCCAACTGGCGATGCTTGCCGTCGATCAGCACGGTTCGGCGCAGCCGGTCGAGCGCCCGGTTGGTGGCGACCCGGGTCAGCCAGGCGGCCGGATTGTGTGGAATGCCTTCCCCAGGCCAGCGTTCCAGCGCCAGCACGAAAGCATCCTGCACCACCTCTTCGGCCAGCCCGACATCGCGCAAAAAGCGGGTGAGCCCGGCGGCTAGCTTTGGTTGCTCTATCCGCCAGACCGCTTCGATCGCCGCCGTGGCGATCAACCCTTCAGCTCGCCGAACCCTTCGGCGGCCTTCTGGACGTCCTCGGGAATCGTTCATCTCAAAAACGCGCCGGATTTCGATGACGTCGTTTTCTCCGGCCGGACAGCGCCGCGCCCATTCCACGGCTTCCTCGGGCGAGCGCACGTCGATCATCCAATAGCCGCCGAGCACTTCCTTGACCTCCGCGAACGGGCCGTCGGTAACGGTGGGCTTGGCCCCCTTGAAGGAGACCCGTGCGCCCGAGGACGGCGGATGCAGCCCGTCGAGCGCGAGCAGCACGCCGGCGCGCTTTAGCTCTTCATTGTATTTCATCATCGTCGCCACGGCTTCCGCTTCGGGCCTGACGTCGGGAGCCGCGGTCGCGTAGCCGCCGGGGATCATCAGCATCATGAAACGCATCGGTGTGTCGTCCTTCGTTGTTTGGTTGCAATGATACGACGAACGGGGATCGGCGGAATCGACAGGCGATGCGAATTATTTGCCGGCGACCGTGCGAAGCGGCGTAGCGGTACGCGAGCCACCGCAGGCCTCGTCCACTGGCGCCGTCCCCGGCTGCCTTGCCGCCCGACAGGTTAGATAGCCCGGCTACCTGACAGATAGGCCGAGATCAGCTCGACGAGCTGCTTCTGCAGTTCCGGCGCGTCGAGCATGTTGCGCCGTGCCGCGTTGTGGATCACGCCCTCGACCGCCGAGGAGAGCACGCGCGCCATCGTCTCAGTGTCCTTGCGGCGCTTGCGGTACTGCGCGACGGCCGCGGCGTAATGTTCGAGATAGCGCGCCTGGAACGAGGCATGCGCGGCGCGTGAGCCGCGGTCGCCCGGCGCCTCGTCGAGCAGCACCTGGTGCAGCGTCGGATGGATCGAGTGCGCGCCGATCATGCCGCGCACCAGCTCGCGCGCGAATTGCCTGAGCGGCTTCTCCTCCGCCGACGCTTCGCGAATCACCGACAGCACATGATCGAAGTGACGGCGCCGGATCGCTTCGACCAGAGCGAGCTTGTCGGGAAAATACTGATAGAGCGAGCCGATGCTGACGCCCGCGGCCTCGGCCACCTTGTTGGTGGAGAAGCCGGCCCAGCCGAGCTCGCTCAGAACGTGAGCACCGGCTTCGATGATCGCCTCGACGGTGGCGATCGAACGCGCCTGGCGCGGCTGCTTGCGCATGCGCGCGGCCGGCTTTGCAATGCGAGTAGACATGCTGGCCCGTCTCCCGAGAATATGAAGAGGATACTCACATTCATTTCGCCAACGCAAATGGAGCCACGAAGATGAGCGCCAAGACCTTGCTGAAGGGCCTGCTTGCCTATCAGGCCTGGGCGAATGACGAGCTCTTGGAGACGCTTGCCGGATTGGATCCCTCCCGCGGCGCGGCAGAGCGACACGCCGCGATCCGCCTGATGAACCATATCCATGTCGTGTCGCGGATCTTTGCCGCGCATCTGGAGGGCGTGGCCCACGGCTATGCGGGCGACAATGCGCCGGACACGCCCGAGCCGCACGTGCTGCGCGCCAACCTCGTCGAGGTCGATCGCTGGTATCTCGACCATCTCGAAACCATTTCGGAGCAGGCACTTGCCGAGCCGATCGCCTTCACCTTCACCGATGGCGACAAGGGCTGCATGACGAGGCAGGAGATGCTGACCCATGTCGTCCTGCACGGCGGCTATCATCGCGGCGAGGTCGGCCGAATGTTGGCCGGGATCGCGGTCTCGCCGCCCTGGGACACCTACGCCGTGCACCTGCACCGGGTCGAACCGGCGCGCCGCCTGCAGGGCGGACGCAAGCCGGCAGAGATCGCCGGTGGAACTGGAATATGAGCTTTAAGCTCGCTTTCAAACGCGTAAGCTTTGACCGCCTCGCGTGGCCGATTCATCTGTAGATGTTTTCGCTGGACAAGATGAAGCCGGTGTTCAGCGGCTGGTTCTCTATTGTGAGCACTCTGCTCACATTACGATATAAGCTTATGCCGCGAATGGATGGATCATCGGGTGATAGAAGCCACGCGAAAATCTGTGCGCCGGGCCTTCACTTCGAAAGTGACAGATTCGCTCACAATTTTTCGATGAGATGCATCTTCGTGTAACCAAAATTCAATAACTGAAAATCATTGTGTTGCTTCGCTGGCTAGACAGTCGCGAGTCAGATATGCATGAGCATGCCGGGTCACTCACGACCTTAGGCAAAACGCAAGGGGCATCGCATGGCAAAGACCACAACCAAGGCGCCGGCGGCGAAAGCGCCGGCAAAGAAGCCGGCAGCTAAGGCTGCCGCGAAACCTGCAGCAGTTAAGAAGGCAGCGGCACCGAAGGCAGCCGCCAAGGCTCCGGCCAAGGCAGCAGCGAAGCCGGCCGCGAAGGCCGCGGCAAAGCCCGCCGCCAAGGCAGCAGCAAAGCCCGCCGCCAAGGCAGCAGCAAAGCCGGCCGCGAAGGCCGCGGCAAAGCCCGCCGCAAAGGCAGCAGCCAAGCCCGCCGCCAAGAAGCCGGCAGCGAAGGCCGCGGCCAAGCCCGCCGCCAAGGCTCCGCTGAAGGCCGCCGCGGCCAAGGCTCCGGCAGCCGTCAAGAAGGCAGCTCCGGCGAAGAAGCCGGCCGCCAAGAAGTAATCGCGTAGCTTCGCGCGCGAACCGCAACGGCTGAGGGCGGGTGCTATTCAGGCACCCCTCTCGCCAATTCGGTGTCTGAGCGAGCGGAGTCGGAGCGGACGCTCCTCCTAAAGCTCCCGGAAATTTGCCGTCAGGCAAAACTTTCCGGGGGCTTTTTTGTTGCCGCGTCCGCGTCGGCAAGACGTGGCTAATCCGGATCGGCTTTGCTGGGCCGTTGCCCTGGAGGTTCGATTCGGTCAACAGTGCGGCAGACAACTGGGAAATCGATCATGCCGAAACTGCTCTATGCTTCCACGTCCCCCTATAGCTCGAAGGTCCGTATGGCGGCCGTCTACGCCGGCATCGCCATCGACCTCGTGCCGGTCAAGACGGAGGACAAGCCCGCCGAACTGATCTCGGCCAATCCGCTCGGCAAGATCCCGGTGCTGGTGCTGGAGGATGGCCGCTCGATCTATGACAGCCGCACTATTACCCAGCATCTCAACCGGCTGTCGAAGAACGCGCTGTTCCCGCGCAACCCCGACAAGCGGCTCGAGGCGGAAGTTCTCGAGGCGCTGGCCGACGGCATTTGCGACTGCGCGCTGTCGATGGTCTATGAGCGGCGGACGCGGCCGGAAGAGATGGTCTACCAGCCCTGGCTCGACCGCCAGTGGGGCAAGATCACCACCGCGCTCGACCTCATCAACGCCAACCCGCCCAAGTTGCCGAAGAAGATCACCGCCGGCCACATGGCGCTGCGCGCCACCCTTGGCTATCTCGCGCTGCGCTTTTCCGGCCAATGGGAGAAGGGCCGAAGCCGGCTCGTGCGCTGGGCCGCGAGGTTTGATGAGAAGTTTCCGGAACTGAAAGCAAGCGTGCCGGGGTGAGGCGCCTTTTTCCTTCTCCCCTTGTGGGAGAAGGTGGATCGGCGCGATAGCGCCGAGACGGATGAGGGGTGTTGGACGGAGCGAGCGCTGGTGAACTTGGCGCCATCCGAGACTGACCAAGGTGTGCGTCAAGCTGGAGCACCCCTCATCCGTCCGAGCTTCGCTAGGCCACCTTCTCCCACAAGGGGAGAAGGGGAAGCGAGCTTGAAACGCCACCCGCTTCCATGCTTGCCTGACATCATCCAAGTTGGAGTGGTGAGCATGGAAAGGCCCTCTACCAGCGTCGCGCCCGACCCGATGGTCGAGCGCTTGCGCGCCGCCCTCGGCAAGCGCATCTTCACCGAGCAGAAGATGTTCGGCGGCACCTGCTTCATGATCGACGGCAACCTACTGATCGGCACCTCGAAGCGTGGGCTGTTGGTCCGCGTCGGCAAGGACGCGCATGCGGCGGCGGCTGCTCGTCCCCATGCGCGTCCGATGGAAATGGGCGGGCGCTTGATGGAAGGCTACCTCCACGTCGGGCCGGAAGGCACGGCGAGCGAGTCCGAGCTCGCCTTCTGGCTCGATCTTGCTCTGGCCTTTGTCCAGACACTGCCGCCGAAGGACAAATCCACCAAGGTCGCAAAGAAGCGCGCGTAAGCCGCTGACTCGCCATTTTCCAAGCGGCGATGTGTCAGTATCGGCTGCGCCGGCAATGATGAACGCATGGCCAAGGGGAAGCGATGGCACTCAACGGGCACTGCATGTGCGGAGCGGTCACCTGGAGATATTCCGGCGACATCATCCGCAATCTGGTCTGTCACTGCGCCGACTGCCAGCGTGCCACCTCGTCTCCCTTCACCGCCTTCCTGGGGCTGAGGCCCGATGAGCTGAGCTGGGCCGGCGACATCAGGCACTATGAAAGCAGCACGGACACGTTTCGCGGCTTCTGTCCGTCCTGTGGCACCAGGCTTTACTTCCGCTCGACAAGATGGCCGTCGGAGATCCACGTTCACGCCGCCACCTTGACCGATCCGGGCGACTACCGGCCGGACGCCCAGGTCTTCATGCAATCGCGCTTGAAATGGCTGGACCGGCTGCCGTCGATCCCGACCCATGATGGTTTCCAGAGGCAGCCGGCGCGTCGGTCGGGCACCTGACGCCTTTCGGCCGGGCCAACAAAAAAAGCCGGGCGCAAGGCCCGGCTTTTCCGTGTCGTGGCTTCTACGACTTAGAACTTCATACCGACGCCGAAGGTGACGCGGTTGTCCTTCGACTTGACGTTGCCGAGGGCACCGAAGTCCTTGTCGCCGTAGTCGGTGTAGCGGTACTCGACACGGCCGAACACATTGTCGGTGATCTTGATGTCGGAACCGACACCAGCCGTCCAGCCGAGCATTCCCTTGCTCTCGTCGGTGGAGGTGACGCTATCCGTGATCTTCTGGTTCTTGGCGGCAAGACCGCCGGTGCCATAGAGCAGGATTTCTGGGGTCACGGCGTAGCCGAGGCGAGCGCGCAGCGACCCTTCGAGGCCGCCCTTGGCGTTGATGCCGGCGCTGTCGCCCTTGACGCCGTTGTAGCCGAGATCGGCTTCAGCGCCGTAGACGAAGTTGTCCTGCTGCCACTGGTAGCCGCCGAAGACGCCGCCGATGAAGCCCTTGGTCTTCACGTTGACGCCGGCGTCACGAGCATCGGCATGGCCGCTGAAGCCGTAGCCGAGGCTGATACCGGCATAGGGGCCGGCCCATGAAGCAACCGGAAGCTCGGCAACCGGGGCGGGAGCCGGCGGCTCTTCGGAAACGACGTCGGCCGCAAAGGCGGTACCAGCAAAGGCGAACAGCCCGAGCGCGGCGGCAAGCGGCGCGAATTTGAGATTGGTCTTCATTATATACTCCTTAAGCCACAAGACACTTAGGCTTGCTTGTTCATGAAACGCCCCGGCCCGTCCGGGGGGATAAACGAGCCTGGCGTTTAACGGTTCCGAATGTCGTGCTGAAATGCGGCTGAAGCGAACCTGAACTTGGGTCATTCCCGGGCGCGAATGAGGCCGAAAGGTGACGTTGCATCTTCGCAACAGCGAATGTCAGCAGGCTAATCATGTTGCGCTGCACATCGCTTGGTTCAAGGGGTGCAGCGACATATATTGCCGGCAATGGCTTCCCGAATCCGGCGGGGGGAAGCGCATCCGGGCCGCTTCGCCACATTCCTGCCCAAGGTGGAAATGGCATTTAACGCTTGGCCCGTCATATTGTGCCGGCTTCCCGGAATCGTGAAGCCGATTGAGGATTGACACCATGAAACAAGCCACGGCCGTCGCGCTGGTGACGGGTGGAGCAAGACGGATCGGCAAGGCGATCGTCGAGGATCTGGCCGCCAATGGCTTCGCCGTCGCCATCCATGCCAACCGTTCAGGCGCCGAGGCCGAGGCGCTGGCGGGGAAGATCACGGGCGAGGGCGGCCGCGCCGCCGTCGTCGCCGCCGACCTCACCGACATGGATGCGGTGGGTGGTCTCATCGGTCGCGCGCAAGCCGCGCTCGGGCCTGTGACGCTGCTGGTCAACAACGCGTCCCTGTTCGTCGACGACAGCGTCGATGATTTCGACTGGCAGGCCTGGGACCGCCATTTCGCCATCCACCTGAAGGCGCCCGCGCTCTTGGCGCAGAATTTCGCCCGCGCGCTGCCGCAAGGCGAGGAGGGGCTGATCGTCAACATGATCGACCAGCGCGTCTGGCGGCCTACACCGCGCTATTTCTCCTATGCGCTGTCGAAATCGGCGCTGTGGACGCAGACTGAGATGCTGGCGCAGGCGCTCGGGCCGCGCATTCGCGTTAACGCCATAGGTCCCGGCCCGACACTGAAGAACAAGCGCCAGGACGACGACGATTTCGGCAAACAGGTCGAGGGCCTGATCCTGAAGCGCGGCCCGCAATTGCCTGAATTCGGCGCCACGATTCGCTATCTCTGGCAGGCGCGCTCGGTGACCGGCCAGATGATCGCGCTCGACGGCGGCCAGCATCTTGCGTGGCAGACGCCCGATGTGACAGGCATGGTGGAATGAGTCCCGCAGTTCAAAAACACAGACGCAACGGCGCCGCCGACGACCTGCCCCCCGATGTCGATCTCGACGTCGAGGACGAGGCGGCTGAGGAGATCGTCGAACCCGAGGCTTTGCCGACTGGCCCCGATGTCGCCTTCACGGCCATCGACTGGACGCCGCATGCCGGCGATGCCGACGGCATGGTCGGCGCCGAGGTGATCCAGACCTTCGTCAAGCGGCTGCCCAACCAGCCCGGCGTCTATCGCATGATGAACGCCGCCGGCGACGTGCTCTATGTCGGCAAGGCGCGCAGCCTGAAGAAGCGCGTCACCAACTACGCGCAGGGGCGGTTCCACACCGCCCGCATCGGCCGCATGGTGCGCGAGACGGCGACAATGGAATTCGTCGTCACCCGCACCGAGATCGAGGCGCTGCTGCTCGAGGCGAACCTCATCAAGCGGCTGAGGCCTCGCTTCAACGTGCTGATGCGGGACGACAAGTCGTTCCCTTATATCCTGCTCACCGGCGACCATGTCTCGCCCGGCATCTACAAGCATCGCGGCGCGCGCTCGCGAAAAGGCGACTATTTCGGCCCCTTCGCCTCGGCCGGCGCGGTTGGCCGCACCATCAATTCGCTGCAGCGCGCCTTCCTGCTTAGAAGCTGCACCAACTCCTTCTACGAGAACCGCACGCGGCCTTGCCTGCTCTACCAGATCAAGCGCTGCGCCGGTCCCTGCACCGGCGAGATCTCGCATGAGGGCTATGCCGAGCTGGTCGCGGAGGCCAAGGATTTCCTCTCCGGCCGCAGCCAGAAGGTGAAGACCGAAATCTCGGCCGCCATGCAGCAGGCTTCGGCAGAGCTCGATTTCGAGCGCGCCGCAATCTACCGCGACCGGCTGGCCGCGCTCTCCCATGTGCAGGCGCATCAGGGCATCAACCCGCAGACGGTGGAGGAGGCCGACGTCTTCGCCATCCATCAGGAGGGCGGCCAGACCTGCATCCAGGTGTTCTTCTTCCGCACCGGCCAGAACTGGGGCAACCGCGCCTATTTCCCCAAGGCCGATCCGGCGCTGGAGCCGGCTGAGGTGCTGGGCTCGTTCCTGGCGCAGTTCTATGACGACAAGCTGCCGGCGCGCACGCTGCTTCTGTCGCAGACCGCGCAGGAGCAGGAACTGCTGGCGGAAGCGCTGTCCACCCATGCCGGCCGCAAGATTACGATCTCGGTGCCGCAGCGCGGCGAGAAGAAGGACCTGACCGATCACGCGCTGCAGAACGCCCGCGAGGCCCTCGGCCGCAGGCTGGCCGAGACCTCGACCCAGGCGCGGCTGCTGCAGGGATTCGCCGAGACCTTCGGCCTGGTAAAGCCGCCGGTGCGCATCGAGGTCTACGAC
>NZ_RZRY01001370.1:0-769 GCF_003998035.1 Mesorhizobium sp. M2A.F.Ca.ET.039.01.1.1
AGACAATCACGCTGGCGTCGGGCGCAGTGCAGATGAGCGTCACCCGTACCGACGGCGACGGCGACACCGCCACCGACTCCGGCAACGACATCGGCCTGCTCGTCAAGTTCGACGATGACGGGCCGACAATCACGGCCGTGACGAGCGGCACGGCATCGGTGCGCCACGACGAGACCGCCGGGGTGCAGTCCGACACCGACGTCGACGGCACGGCGTTCGCCTTCGGTTCGACGACGATCGCGTCGCTGTTCACCAACGTGCCGTCGCCTGGCGACGATCCGGATGTGGCAGGTACCGGCGCAATCGGCTTCGCCCGCAGCACCGCTTCGCTGCTGACCGTGACGGGCAGCGCCGGGGCCGATGGGCCGGCGGCGCAGGAACTCAGCTATGCGTTAAGCGTCAACAACGGCACCGACTCGGGGGTCGAGACAACCGCGGGCACTAAAATCTTCTTGTACAACGGCACTGGCAGCGCCGCAGGCCTGATTCTCGGCAGGGTCGGCACCGAGAACACGGGAGGTGACACCGCCGATCCCGCCGGTACGGTGGCTTTCGCGCTGGCGACGAACGCGACCACAGGCGAGGTCTTCCTCGCCCAGTATCTGTCGTTGAAGCATCCGACCGGCGGCGCCTCGTACGATGAGACAATCACGCTGGCGTCGGGCGCAGTGCAGATGAGCGTCACCCGTACCGACGGCGACGGCGACACCGCCACCGACTCCGGCAACGACATCGGCCTGCTCGTCAAGTTCGACGATGACGGGCCGAC
>NZ_RZRY01001371.1:0-763 GCF_003998035.1 Mesorhizobium sp. M2A.F.Ca.ET.039.01.1.1
TGCTGGAAACGCTCGGCCGCGGCTGGGTCGAGGTTCTCGACAAAGGCATATTGGTGACGCTGCGCGGCAAAACCGGCTGGCGGGAGGTCGAGATCGGCTGCGGCTCGTCCGACGCCACCTGTCCCGTCGTCGCCCTGCAGACCTGGCTGAAGCTCGCTCGCATCGCGCACGGACCGCTGTTCCGCCGCGTCACCGGCCAAGGCGAGGCTGTTGGCTCGGAGCGGTTGAACGACCAGGAGGTGGCCCGGTTGGTCAAGCGCACGGCCTTGGCCGCCGGCGTGCGCGGCGATCTTCCGGAGGGCGAGCGGGAAATGAAATTTTCCGGACTCGCTGCGCGCGGGCCTCGCCTCCTCGGCCGAGGTCGACGAACGCTACGTGCAAAAGCAGCTCGGGCATGCCTCGGCCGAGATGACCCGAAAGTATCAGCGGCGCCGCGACCGATTCCGGGTCAATCTCACCAAGGCGAGTGGCCTGTAGGAGGTCGGGAAAGTCCCCTCCCCTTCCCGTTTGAATCGAAAAACGAGTGCTTTTCCGTCCAAGGCCCGACGTGATCGGTCTCAACGACGGAAAATAGGTCCCGTATCGGCCGATATCGCGGGCTGCGCGAGGAGAACGGCTTGCCCAGCGAGCTTGACGCTGCAAGCCTCGAGGAGTGTATTAGCGCGAACGCAATACCCATCGCGCGCCCCGACCCTAGCCCGAATTGGCCAACAAACCGTAAACGCAGGAGCGCGCATCGATGGAAACCAGGATCATCGACAGC
>NZ_RZRY01001372.1:0-762 GCF_003998035.1 Mesorhizobium sp. M2A.F.Ca.ET.039.01.1.1
CGTGGTGTTCGCGTCCGACTGGCCAGTTTCTCCGGTCGATCCGATCCTGTCCATCCAGGCGGCAGTCATGCGCAAGCCTTGGGCGGAAGGCATGCCCGACCAGAGCTTCTCGTTGCGAGAAGCGATCCAGGGTTACACCGTCGAGGGCGCCTATGCGGAGTTCATGGAAGATCGCAAAGGTCGCCTGAAGACCGGCTATCTCGCCGACATCGTCGTCTTGTCGGCCGATATCGAGGCGACCGCGCCGGAAGCGCTGCACACGGTGCGCCCGGTCACCACCATCTGTGGCGGCAGGGTCACCTATCAGGCCTGAGGTGCGGCATGGGAATTGCATTTGAAAATCAGGTAGCAGCTCCGCAGTTGCCAAGCCCCACGGCTTATGGTCACAATCAAACAGGAACACACCTGCCGGAAAGAGCAGGCTCTCTCAATGGGGTAATCGTGCCGGAACAACCGGGTAAGAACGCGATCGAAGTTCGCGGTGTTCGCAAGGTTTTCGGAACCGGCGAAAACCAGGTAGCCGCCCTCGACACGGTTTCGGTGTCGATCCGCGAAAATGAGTTTTTCACGCTGCTCGGTCCGTCTGGATGCGGAAAGACGACGCTGCTGAGATTGATTGCCGGCTTCGATTTCCCGAGCGCCGGCGAGATCCTGCTGCACGGCCAGGACATCGCGCCGCTGCCACCGTTCAAACGTCCGGTCAACACCGTCTTCCAAAGCTATGCGCTGTTCCCGCACATGACGGTGGCGCAGAATATCGGC